>JAYTUF010000272.1:0-8672 GCA_043744755.1 Anatilimnocola sp. | reverse complement strand
TACCGGCGGCGTCATTAGTGGCGCGATGACGGATAACGATTTCGTCTTCCTCGCGAGCGTATCGGCTGCCGACAACATCGGCGTGCAAACCGAAGTTGGCGACGATGCCGTTTTAGTCGATACGATCATCGCCGATAATTTCCGCGTCGCGACTGGCGCCGGCGACGACGAAGTGGAGGTCACCGGCGCTGCCTTGGTGGCACTTGCCATCGATACCGCCGCTGGCGAAGATTGGGTTTCCATCTCTGCCGGCGATGATGGACTCACGCCGCTGGTGGTCCGCCGCAACCTGACCATCAACACCGGCGCCGATAACGACACCGTCGAAATCGACGGCGGCTTGCTCGGCCTGCTCGTCGGCGGCGCTCTCGATATTCGTACGGGCGCTGGTGATGACGATTTGACCCTCTATCACATCCGCGTCGGCCGCGGCGCCCTGATCGATACCGAAGCGGGCAATGACGTCGCGATTCTCGATAGTCTCGATGTGCGGAACGACTTGAATGTGAATCTCGGCGCCGGCAACGACGTCCTCTCCATCCGCAACCTCTCCGCCACCAAATCCAACATCCGCGGCGGCACCGGCAACGACACGCTGCACGACCTGGGCGACCATCATCTCGATATTAACGACACGCAGTTTGAAACGACCGACGACGGCGCTGTCTAATGTTTGTGGATAGTTTGAGCAATTGTCGCGGCCAACTATCAACGCGTATTGATATGTGAGCGGTTCGTTGCCTAGAATGAGTTGCAACTCATTCTAGGACTGGGAATCACGAACGTGTCGAGCGCGGTACGCTACTTCCGAAATTGGATCAAGTCACTCGTGGCAGCGCTGCTGCTTGTGCTTGCTGCTCAATCTGTTGTCGGACACGCTGCGGACGAAGCATTTCTGCCCGTCGCGCGCGAGATCGATCGCCGCCTGGCGGAGCATTGGCAGGGAAAAGGAATTACGCCCGCTGCAGCCTGCGATGATGCGACGTTGCTTAAGCGGGTCACGCTGGACCTGACCGGCCGCATTCCCACCCCAGCGGAATGGGAAGTTCGGCTCAAGGACGGCAAGCCGCTGGCTGATCGCTATGCGGCCCTTGTTGCTGAATTAATCGATGGTCCCGAGTTTCCGCTGCACCTGGGCGCGGTGCTGGATGAAATGCTGCAAGGCTCCTTAGCGGGGAACGCCGAGTTCACCGATTATCTCCGCCGCAGCATCCGCGCGGGCAAGCCCTGGGATGCCATCTTCCGCGAAGTGCTGGTCGGACCCTGGGACACACCGGACCGCAAGCCGGCGACGAAGTTTCTGGAGCTGCGGGCGAAGGATCTCGACAAGCTGACGACCGATGCGACGCGGGTGTTCTTCGGCGTCGATGTCTCGTGCGCTCGTTGCCACGACCATCCGCTCGTGGATGATTGGAAGCAGGACCATTACTACGGCATGGCTTCGTTCTTTCATCGGACCAGCGGCGGCAAGGGTTCGATCAGTGAAAAAAACGAAGGAGACGTGACCTTCAAAGCGGCCGATGGTTCGCAGCACACCGCCCGCGTGATGTTTCTTTCGGGCCGCGTGGCGGAAGATCCGCCTGAGGAGAACGGCAAGAAGCCAAAAGTCAGTCGGCGGGAACAATTGGTTTCGATTGCAATTGCGGAGCAGAAGTTTCTCAGCCGGGCGCTGGTGAATCGTTTGTGGCAACAGTTCTTTGGCCGCGGGCTGGTGCATCCGGTCGATCAGATTCACTCGGCCAATCCCCCAACCCTGCCGGGCTTGCTGGAATGGCTGGCGGAGGACTTTGTTACTTCTGGTTACAACGTCAAACGATTGGTTGGCGCGATCGTCACCAGCCGGGCGTATCAACTTTCGAGCCGCTGGGAACAGCCTACGCCGCTGCCCAGCGAAGGCGATTTCGCGGTGATGCGGTTGGGTCTGCTCACGCCGCGGCAATATGCGTTTTCAGTGCTGGTCGCGACGGGACGGGCAGATTTTGGTGAAGCAACGGCGATCGAGAAACGAGCCGAACAACTTGCGGGAAGTCTCGGCAGCAAGCGAATCTCACAGTATCTCACTGTCGAGCAACAAGCAGCGGAGCTACTCGCCAACCTTGATCCGGCTCAGGATGGACAGACCAGCGCCGCGGAAGCTCTGTTCCTTTCCAATAATCCCGCCGTGCAGAAGCTGTTCGCCGCCGAAGAGAAGACACTGGCCGCGCGATTGGCTGTCCTTGAACAACCGCCGCGAATAGCCGAAGCGGCGATTCGCGGCGTGTATTGCCGGGCACCGTTCGCTGGCGAAGTGGATCACCTGGCGAGTTGGGTTCAGCAACAGACCTCGCCGCGGCAACAAACGTGCGAGCAGTTGGTTTGGGTGCTCGTCACGTCGGCAGAATTCCGTTTCAAGCATTGATTTCGCAACGAATATTTCAAATGAACCATCTGCAACACTCGCTGCATCGCCGGCTGTTCCTCGGCGGTTTACTTTCGGGCGGAGCGGTAGCGCTGAGCATGCCCGGCGTGTCACTCGCGGGCGATGTCCCCGTCGCAGCCACGCTGCGTAAGGATCAGAAGAGGGTGCTTTTCATTTGGCTCGCAGGCGGATCGAGCCAGTTTGAAATGTGGGATCCCAAGCCGGGCCGCGAAACGGGCGGGCCGTTTCGCGCGATCAATACGGCGGTCACGGGGTATCAAGTTTGCGAGCTGATGCCCAAGCTGGCCATGCGGATGAACAAAATCGCCGTCGTTCGTTCGCTAAGCACCAAAATCTCGGAACATGTTCAAGCTGCAGACTTGATGAGCACCGGCTGGCCCAAGGAAGCGGCGCTCGAGCATCCCGAAATCGGCGTGGTCCTCTCGAAAGAGCTCGCGCTGCAAGACAGCAAGTTGCCGGATTATGTTTCACTGTTCACCACGTCCGAAGGTCGTCGCCGGCCGAGTCCCGGTTTTCTCAGTCGCCGCCATGCGCCGCTGCTGCTCGAAGGTTCGCTTCGCCCTAGTAACATCGAACTGCCGGCAGGTCTGTCTGACGCGCAACATTTGGGACGCGATCAGTTGCGGGCTTCCCTCAGTCTCGATTTTTCGAAAGAGCGGGCGGGGAACGATCTGGTGCAAGGCTACAACGAAGCCTATTCGCGAGTTCGCGGCTTGATGCAGTCGGACGAACTGTTCAACCTCGAAAAGGAACCGAGCCCCATGCGCGACCGCTATGGCAAAACGCCGTTCGGCCAGCATTGCCTACTCGCGCGGCGACTGCTCGAAGCGGGCGTGCCGGTGGTCAAAGTCGCCCGCGGCTTTTGGGACAGCCATCACGATAATTTTGAAAGCCATCGCGAACTCGTGCCCAATTTTGACAACGTGCTGAGCGTGCTGCTCGACGATCTGGACGAACGGGGGCTGCTGTCGTCCACGCTGGTGATCGTCCTTTCCGAATTTGGCCGAACGCCCAAGATCAATCAGGATGTGGGCCGCGATCACTGGGCCGATTCCTGGTCGTGTGCCTTCGCCGGCTGCGGCATTCGGGGCGGCGCCATTCATGGCAAGACGAACGAAGACGGCACCGCGGTCGCCGAAGGAGAAGCCTCCGCCGCGGATGTGGCCGCGACCATCTACCAGGCCGTGGGCATCGATCCGCAGAAGCATTATCAGGTCGGGCAGCGTCCCGTGCCGCTCGCGAAGGAAGATTCGCAGCCGATCAAGACGGTGCTGCTATGACGCTCGACTTGAAACTCGCCCGGCTGATTCACAGCGGTGAAGCGCCCAGCATCCTGTATGGCAGTTGCCTCGACCCCGCGACCGGCCATTACTACGGCGGTGGCGCTGATGGGCACGTCTATCGCATTGCGACTCGCAGTGAGCAACCACTACCGGAGAAAGGTACAGCCGAAAAGCTGTGGCGGCATCACGACAATTACATTGCCGCGCTCGTCTGGCACGCAGGAGTCGTTATTTCCGCGGGATACGACCACAAGCTCGTCTGGACGAAAGCCGAATCGGGTGAGAAGCTCCGCGAATTGAACGCGCACGAAAGTTGGCTCCGCGATCTTGTGCTGCTCGGGGGCAATCGTCTGGCATCCGTCGCTGACGACATGCTCCTGAAGATTTGGGATCTGCAAACCGGGGAATTAATTCGCACTTTCAAAGACCACCACCCACAAACGCCCGAAGGATATGCCAACGCGCTGTACGCAGTCGCTGCGTCGGCCAACGGCAAGTTCGTTGCGTCTGCTGATCGAACGGGCATCGTGAACGTCTGGAATGTCGAATCGCAGGAACGAGTCGCGCGAATCGAGGCGACCACGTTTTATACCTACGACGCGGAAAAACGCGCCCGTTCCATTGGCGGCATTCGCTGCCTCTGCTTTCTGCCCGAGGAAAACAAGCTCGTCCTCGGCGGCATCGGCCAGGTGAGCAACGTCGATGGCTTCGTCGGTCCCGCACGTCTCGAAATCTGGGACTGGCAATCGAGTAAGCGGATCGCAGTCGGCACCGACAAGCATCAGGCCATTCTCAATCACCTCGAATACCTGCCCAGCGAAGCCCTGCTGATCGGCGCAGGCGGCGGGGATGGCGGCCCGCTGCTCGCGTTCTGGGATGCAAAAACTGAAGCGCCCGTCGCCAAGGCCAAGCCCAAGAGCCACATTCAGCACTTCGCTTTTGATGCCGCCAGGCAACAACTGCTGGCCGTTGGCCATAATGGTTTCCAGGTCTGGGCCTTCACCCCCGCGCCGCCGAAAGCAGAGGGCGAAGGCAAGGCTAAGAAAGATTGACTTCGCCGGCCTAGATCCCCGCCAATCGTTCCTTGGCATCGCCAAACGCCGGCAACTCCAATCCCATGCGATCCATGAGCGAGAGATACAGGCTGCAGAGCTTCCGCTTGTCGTTGCCGGAGTTCAGATAGTCGTGCGTGCGCCCCGTCTGTAGTTTGCCGCCCAGACCACCGGCCAGGATCAAGGGGACCTGATCGGAATTGTGGGCGTTCCAATGCTCGGAAACGAACATCAGGCACGAGTTGTCGAGCACCGTGCCGTCCCCTTCCTGCATGTTCGCCAGGCGGTCCACCAGGTAGGCATATTGCTCGACGTGGGTCTTCACGATGGCCTGGTATTCAGGTCCCGTGTTCGAGTGTGAGTAGCTGTGGTGATCGTCCTTGATATTCAGATAGGGATAGACCTTGCCCGATAAGTCGCGGGACATCAACATGGTGGCGACGCGGGTCCGATCGGTCTGAAACGCAATCGCGATGATGTCGCACATCAGCCTGGCATATTCGCGAAAGTCCTTGGGCTGACCCACCGCCGGGCGCAATTTGTTGTCCACAACCGGCGACTCCTCCGGCTGCCGCTTGTTCATCCGCTGCAACCGCTGTTCGATCTCGCGGACGGAATTCAGATACTCGTCGATCTTCACCTGATCGGAACGGCTGACTTTGTTGCGCAGATCGCCCGCTTGCTCCAGCACGTCATCGAGAATGCTGGTCTGCAGGGTGCCCGTCTGACTGCCGAAGAGGCTATCGAAGGCGAGCGAGGGATAGAGCTCGATGGGAATCGGCGATTCGGGGTTGCTCCAGGAAATGTGCGAGGCGTAGACCATCGAATACTCGCTTTCGTGGAAGCCGCTGACCGGTTGCTCACAGCCGACGACCAGGCTGGAGAGGGGTGAGTCTTCGCCCAGGTGCTTCGCCAGCTTTTGATCCAGGCTGACGGCGCCCTTGATGATGCGGCCGCGGAGGAGCGCTTCGCCGGAAAGGATGTTGCCAGTGCAACGGGCATGGCCGCCGCCGGCGTGACGGTTGAACAGGCCGTTGATGACGTTGAGCTGTTCTTTGTGCTTGGCCAGTGGTTCCAGGCTCGGGCCCAGCTCCATGTTCGCCCCCTGCCCCTTGGCCCACCAATGGGGAGGCGAGATGCCATCGCCAATGAACAAGCAGGCGAATCGCTGCGGCGCGGGGGCGCCGGCGGGCACGCGTTCATTGGCCCAGACCGGAGAGGATTCGAGCCAAGGGAGCGCAACAGAAGCTCCCAACCCTTGCAACAGCACGCGGCGCGAGATGTTCGGTGAGGCGGTCATGGCTTAACTCCCGAGTTGGTTTCGTTTCGGTAGGCAGCGGTTGAAAAATCGCGACAGCGCTGGTTGCGAAACTGCGGACTGGCAACCACGGTCTCGAACAAAGACGAAAGTCGATAATCGCTCTGCTTCAGTTTAACCTGCATCGACTCCAGCAGGGGCTGATCGGAAAGTTGCAGCGAACGACCGAGGGCATAACCCAGGAACTTTTTGCAGAGGGTCAGCGAAAAGTCATCGATCCGTTCCGCAACCAGCAGATTGGCAAACTCCGGCACGCCGCGAACTTCCTTGCCGGATGGCAGGGGAACGACATTATCAATCGGCCGGCCGGCGAGATCCTTAGTGCGGCTGCGGCCGATGGCGTCGAAGCCTTCCATCGACAGGCCGACCGCATCGAACCGCACATGGCACCGCGCACACTTGGCATCATCGGTGTGCAGGGCGAGCAACTGGCGAATTGTCTGGCCGCTGGTATCGGTTTCTTTCGCAGGCAAGGCGACCACATCGGGGGGCGGCGGCGGGATGTGCTCGCCGAGCAAGTGATGCACCACCCAGAATCCTCGCTTGACGGGACTGGTCCGCTGCGGCTGTGAGTTCTTCGTCAGAAACAGGGCCATGCCGAGCAGTCCGCTCCGTCCCTGCTGATGGAGACCCGAAACCTCGACCCAGCCGACGTCCGGACCGGAGAAAGAAACGCCATAGTGCTGCGCCAGACGCTTGTTCACTAGCGTCGAATCACCATTCAAGAGTTCGGTCACAGGCCGATCCTGCTGAATCATGTGCGTTATCAGTCGCGTCGGCTCTTCAAACATCGCTTGTTTGAGCGCGTCGTCGAAGCTGGGAAAGACCTCGCGGCTCACCCCTTCCTGCTCCAGAAAATCCCGATAGCGGAGCCAGGGCCCGAAGAATTCCAGCGCGAAACCGCTGACCTTGGCGTCCTTGAGCATCCGGCGGGTTTGAGCCAGCAGCACTGCGTCGTCGGTCAACTTGCCCGCTTGGGCTACCGCGAGCAATTCTTCATCGGGCAGTGACGCCCAGAGGAAATAGCTCAACCGCGCAGCGAGCGTAAGATCGGATAAGGCTTGAACGGACTTGCCCGCCGGCGCTGCATCGATTCGGTAGCAGAAGTGGGGCGAAACGAGAATGCGGGTGATTGACGCTCGCACGGCTTGTTCAATGCCGAATTCGGGTTGATCACTGAGCTTGTGAAAGAAGGCTGACAGTTGTTTCTTTTCCTGCTCAGACAGCGGCCGTCGATAAGCGGCTGCGGCGAACGTTTCAATTTGCTGCAGATACTTCGGCTGGGCCTGTTTCAGCAGCACGGCTCGCTGCTGCAGGCCATTGCGAATGTCGGCGAAGAACGTGTGGATGGGATGGTTCGCGATTTCGTCCGCGGTTCCCTTTACTCCCGATCGCAACAGATACGACTCTTCCAGCCGCAACACCGTGGCTTCCGTGGCGAGTTCGGGATCTTCTTCCTGAAACGAATCGAAATCGCGATGCTTCATGAAATTCCGTTCGGACCGCTCGAAAAACACGAACCCGCGGAGCATCTTCTCTGCGATCTGCGTGCCGAAGTACAGTTCGTTCCACAGGCGATTCAGTTCCTCGTTTTCTCCCTGATTCAGCACATGCTTGCACAACGGTTCATCGTCGCGAAAGAAGCCTTCAATTAAATGAAAGCCCGCGGACAAACCGCGCGTCTCATCGACAAAACAGAAGCGGCTCGGAAATACCTTGCACACTTCGGCGCACGAGGCCCGCAGTTCTTCCGCCGTCTGCTGGTCGGGATTTACCAAGGGAAACGGCAGTTCTTGCAAACTCTGGCCGGTCGGCTTTTGAGCGAGCAGGGCAAACCGGGCCAGCGGCGTCTTGGAATGTTCCCGGTCGAGTTTGGCATCGACATAGAAGAAGATCGTTTTGCCCTCCGGCAGCGCGGTCCGGGGAATCTCCAACTCAACTGAGGAACCAGCCGCGAGCGCCATGGTATCGCCGTCGATCTCGGGCCCCAGTGGATGCTTGCCAAAGTGCAGCCGTTCGAGTTGCTCCGGTACATTCTTTTTGAGCACTTCGTGCAGCGAGTGATTTCGCTTTTCGTCATTTAGCCGATAGCTGTCCGGGTTCGCCGTGCTGAAGTTCAGATTCTTGAGCCTGACAAAGGTCGCCGCGGTCTCATCGGCTTCATCGCCATAAACGTGCAAGACAATGCGAACTGTCGATTTCTTATCCAATTCACGCAGCTCAATCTGATAACGGCGACTATCACTAAGCAGACTCGCATTAAACGTATCGCGAGCGGCGGCGGTCTGGTTGCGGCGATCAATGTGCTGAATCGGCCCGTTCCCCGCGTTGGAAACAATGGCCTGCGTTTCCGGCGGACAAAGCAGGGCGCTCATTCGTTTGATGTCAACGGCGAGTGTACGAAGCTGCTGCTGAACCTCACGCGGCATGGTCGCCGTGTCGCCGGCAGGCGGCGCCGGAATCGCTTGCCAGTGCTCGCGCAGCCAACGGGCGTAGTATTTGACGTCGCTTGGTTTTCCTTCCAGCAATTTGCTCAATGAACTCAGATATTTCGCACTGAGTTTCTGTTCGTCTGCCCACACTTCGATGGTCGTTCGATG
>JAYTUF010000271.1:0-8680 GCA_043744755.1 Anatilimnocola sp. | reverse complement strand
ATAGCAACTCAACCAACCGGGGAATCATCGCCCTGATGACACCCGCGAGCATCGCATCGCGCAGCACTGCAAAATTCGAAAAGGAACCCGCGGCCAGGACGATTGGTTTGCCAGCGTTGGGCGTGAGTTCGATCGTGGTTGCGCTCGTCGCTCCCGGCGTTTGGCGATTCGATTGGATGTCTTCCGAAAATTGCTTCACTTCCGCAAACGGCAGAGGCTGCCGTTGACCGCGCCGCGTGAAGACGATCCCGCGCTCATGCAATTCGACAAACTGCCCGTAACGGAGAAACGCCGAGATGAGCCAAACGAGCGTGATCCCCACTCCGAGCGCGGTCACCGCCACGCCTAGCAGCAAGAGCAGGCCCCGATTTCCCTGGGCGCTTGCCAGCCAGAGCAGAAACGTGCCGCCGAGCCCCAAGACGAACGCGCCGCAGAACCACAGCCCCGCGCGAATCAATTCCCCACTGGAACTGTTGTGCCGGGATAGGCTCTTCCCTAAGTCGCTGGCAGGTTGCATGGAAAGGCTCGACATCACCCGTTGGCAGAAAACCGGATCGCACCCGTACTATGGTAACAAGCGCAAGGACGTTTGGCTTGTGCATTCGTCTGCGTCACGATCTTTACCCTCATGAATTCATTTATGAGAAGCTGCAGCTCGTGCACCTGACCCGCCGCAAGCTCGCGACCGTCCGTGAGCAACACGGGTGCGGCAATTAATCACAGCCAACCTGAAGACGTGAGCCGGATGCGGGAAATTCGCCCGTCCGGTTCGATGAGCGGGAAGTGGAAACGGAGCACGGTGGCGATATTGTGACACTCGCACACGAAAGAGCGAGCCAACAGGGAATACAAACTGCCACCTAAACCACCGCGCCACTTCTCGACTCTACTAGGTTGTGTTCTCGCGGCGGCTGACAGCTACTCAAGGTGGTTGTGATCTCGCGGCGAGATTCGCAGAGCAGTGTCAGCCGGGGAGTAGTGCCTGATATAATCTGAAATAGTTGTTAGCAAAATACTTCTACGTGTATCATTACATTATCTACAATAGGTTCGTAACTGACTACTTGTTAACAACTTCCGGTGACGGGCGGGGCGTCTCCAATGGCGCTGTTATTCGTTATCAGGCTCGTCGCAGCGGATCCGCAGGTTTGCCGGCTGCCATCGCGCCCCCCTAAACGGTCGGGGGTGTTGAGTTCGTGGTGAGTTTCTCAACACGAGGACAACGCCATTCGCGAGCGCCACGCACGGCGCTGTTGAGAAACCACGTCGATTACTCGACACGGGGGGCGATGGCGGATTCCCACCAGCAGCCAGCCGCGCGGTATGCTCGCGGGTATGAATCTCTTTGCGCAGGCCGAAGGCGAGAATCTCAAGCGGGCCCAGCCGCTGGCGGCGCGGATGCGGCCGCAGCGGCTCGAGGAGTTTGTGGGGCAGCAGCATTTTCTGGGCGAGGGGAAGTTGCTGCGGCGGTTGTTGACGGCGGATCGGCTGAGTTCGGTCATCTTTTATGGGCCGCCGGGAACCGGCAAGACCACGCTGGCGCGGTTGCTGGCCACGGCGAGCCGCAAAAAGTTCAAGCAACTGAGCGCCATCACCAGCGGCGTGAAGGAACTTCGTGAAGTACTGGAAGCAGCCCGCGATGAACTGACCGCCGGCGGGTTGCGGACGCTGTTGTTCATCGACGAGATTCACCGCTTCAACAAAGCCCAGCAAGATGCCCTGCTGCCCGATGTGGAAGAGGGCGTCGTCACGCTCGTGGGGGCGACCACCAGCAATCCGTTCTTTGCGGTCAATAGCGCGCTCGTCAGCCGGAGCCAGGTGTTTGAGTTTCAGCCGCTGTCGATTGAAGACATCACTTCCCTGGTGAAGAGATCGCTGGCCGACAAAAGTCGCGGGCTGGGGAGCATTCCCGTCGAGATGGCGGATGACGCGCTCCGCTTCCTGGCCGAGACCAGCGATGGCGACGCGCGGCGAGCGCTCAATGCACTGGAAGTCGGCGTGCTTTCCACCAGCGAGCGGCCGGTGAAGTTCACGCGGGAGTTGGCGGCGGAGTCGGTGCAGCGGAAGGCGATTCAATACGATGCGACCGGTGACGAGCACTACGATTCGGTGAGCGCCTTGATTAAGAGCATCCGCGGCAGCGATCCCGATGCGGGTATGTACTGGCTCGCGCGAATGCTGGAAGCGGGCGAAGACGTGCGGTTTTTGTGCCGCCGGTTGGTGATTCTCGCCAGCGAAGACGTGGGAAATGCCGACCCCGCCGCGCTCCCGCTGGCCATCGCCGCGATGCAGGCCTGCGAATTCATCGGCCTGCCTGAGTGCCAACTTCCGCTGGCACAGTGCGTGGCTTATTTGGCCTGCGCTCCGAAGTCGAACGCCGCCACGATTGCCATCGGCGAAGCCCGCACCGATGTGCGCGAGCAGCGCCTGTTGCCCGTGCCCATCAAGCTTCGCGACAAGCATTACGCCGGTGCCCAGCGACTGGGTCATGGCAAGGGATATGTCTATTCGCACGACGTCGAAGGAGGCGTGGCAGCGCAAGACTATCTGGGAGTGGAACGCGAATACTACCGGCCCGTGAATCGCGGATTTGAAGCGGAGCTGGCGAAACGACTGACGGAAATCCGGGCGAAATTGAGGGCAAAGTGAGGTTCTGCGTGCGGCGGAGTAAGTGGTATAATGAACTTAGTGACGTGGGTTTAATCATCTACTAATTGACTGCTATGACCGATCGTTCCGACTGGCCGACAGCGAAGAAGACGCTCGCCCAATTGCGCGCCGAAGTATTCCCCGAGGATCTAAGCACGACAACTACACCGGAAGAACGGATCGCGATGATGTGGCAACTGGCGGTCGATGCCTGGACCATCCGAGGAGAACCGCTTGAATCCGAATTTCCGCGACATGTTGTTCGCGTTACTCGACGAAAACGCTGAGTTCCTCATCATCGGGGCTTACGCATTAGCCTTCCACGGCATGCCTCGATCCACGGGGGATTTGGATATTCTAGTGCGTCCAACGCCAAGCAATGCGGATAAAGTTTGGCGGGCGCTGCTCCGGTTTGGCGCGCCCCTCAGCGGACTTTCGCCCCAGGAATTCGGCCAGCCCGACTTCATTTTCACGGTGGGCCGGGAACCGTTTCGAATCGACATCCTCACGCAGATCGACGGCGTCGAATTCATAACGGCCTGGGATCAGCGCACCAGCACAACTATCGAAGGCCGGCCTATTCCCATGATTGGGATGCCGGCGTTGCTTACGAACAAGCGAGCCGCCGGCCGCTTGAAAGATGCTTACGACGTGGCCTGGCTCGAGCACAGACTTAAGGAAATCAAGCCGTCAGGCAACTAACGGGGCGGCAACTCCGCATGGGACGCCGGCATGATATGCGACCCCTGTATCCCCGCCGGCCATACGTTTGGCGCCACGGGCATTCCTGGCTGCTGAACGACGGGCTGATTCCCGGGCAATGGTGGTTGGCTTCTCGCCAGCGCTGCCATCACCGTTGGCCGTGATTGAGCCTGCGCGAAGGCGGTTTGAAATTGCTGATGATCGCGGTCGATGCGTTTTTTCGCCGCTTGATACTCGGTGGATGCATATTGTTTGAGCGCGGCATCCAGATGTTGCTTCGCGGTGGGATAGTCCTGGCGAGCTTCCGCGGCGAGGGCCAGGTTGAACTGGGCGGCGTGGTTCTCAGGCCGGTCCCGAACGGCGGCTTGCCAGAAGTTTTCGGCTTCCCGCCAGTTCCCTCTCGCCGCGAGCTTATTGCCGCCGCGAACTTCCTTCAGGCCTTTGCCGTAGTATTGCGTCCCCAGCGTCACTTCTTGCTGCCTGTAATGCGGCGCGATCATGCTAACCACGTCTTGCGAACATTCATTCAACAACTTCGTGAGAATCGCTTCCCGCGGCGGCAAGTCGCCTTGACCATTGACGCGCTTGCCGTGGAAGGTGTGAGCAAACTGCCGGGCCGCGCGGAGCTCACCGGTGCGGGCATCGATCAGTTTCACGGCTACCGACACCGAAGCTTCGCGCGTTAACGTTTGCGTGCTATCCAGGCCCACGCCGACGCCGCTGCTGGAGTCGCCCGACTTGCTTTTGCTCGTACTGCCGCCCAGTTCCAGGTGATGATCGGTCTGCAGATCGTCGAGCACGTTGTAGCTGACCACCTGGCCGCAGAGCACGGCATCGACTCCGATCACCCGCGCGGCTTCCAACGCGGCGGCCAGATCGGGCAAGCCTTCTTTCGTCAGCACAGGCCGCACTCGGGCGAGCTCGGCTTGATCGACGATTTGATAGTACTTGTTTTCGAACAACTGACTCTGCAAGGCCGAGCGAGCGATCTTGCCGCTTTGCTGATCGCCTTCAAAGTCGAGAATGGCCAGCCGTTCGAGACCCGCGATGTTCAGTTCCGCAGGCCGCCAGACCATCAGTTGGGCTTTGGGCGCGCAGCCCATCGTCGGCAGCAGACAAACGACCAGGGCGACTAGCAACGCCGGACCGCTGGCGTGAACACGTTGTGATAGGTTCGCAATCATGGGCTGAAAAACCCTAGTTCTGCGGCAGATAGTTGCGAATCGGCCGCAGCCGCGGCGCCGAGGTCACATTCGGCGGCATCGTTTCTGGCGGCATCGTTTGAGGCGGCAGGGGCGATTCCAATTCCGGATTCGGTCCGTCGGCCGGCGGCATCGGCTGCGGGTCATCCATTGGCTGATCCTGCGCGGGCGTTGGTTCTGTTGGCGACTCAGTGACCTGCCCATCGTCGACTGCTTTGTATCCCGCCGGTTCAAAGGCAGAACCAACGCGGCCCCAACTCGGGTTGTCGCGGATCCACGCGCCGCCCGTGTAGCCAAAGTCGCAGTCATACGGGGCGCAGCACATCGCGCAGCCGCTTAGGCCCAGCAGTAGAGAGGCGGCCAACATTGCGCCGCCGAATTGGAAGCAGCGATGAACAGAGCTGTGTGGCATGGGGGGTCGTCCTTGACCTGCTATCAAGCAAATGCTGGCGGCGGACGCTGGCCCGATGGCGTATCGACAGCCCAGTCGAAACGGTCCGCTCTGTCCTCTTTTCGGCCTTTGCCGGTTAGGAGCTTTAGAGCGAGTTTGCAGGTGAGGAAGTTTTGAGTTCTGAGTTCTGAGTTTTTAGACAGGAGGTCGCTGTAAGAAATCCCTTCTTGTCTCAGAACTCAAAACTCAGAACTTTCGCCCTACTCCATCTCAATCGGCATCGCCATCACTTGTCGATCCGCTGGCGCTTGCGTCCGGCGTCTTGGCTTCCGATTCGACTTGGCAGATGACCATTCTTTGGTCAGCGATTCAAAGACTTCCGGCGTCTCGTACCGGATGATGGTCTTGCCATCGGGCATGGGGCCGATTAAGCCGCGGAACACGGGCAGGCCGCGGAGGGCCAGGTCGGTGCTGCAGTCGTCAATGCCGATTTGCGTGTGCGTTTGCAGCAGCGGCTCGGTGGTCGGATAATCGCGGATACGCAGCGTGCCATCGACGCCACGGGTCACAACCCGGACGGTATTTTTCAAAGCCATGAGTTGTCTCCGCAAAAGTCGCCGACCGGAGAAGGGCCGATACGGCAAAATCAAGACCGCCCCCAACCGCCAACAGGGGCCGCGGGCCGGAACAGTTGTCCGGCAAATCGCGGCCGACTGTGGCGCAGGGCGAGTACCTGCTTTCTATCGACCAGCTATCGTTGCCAGCACTGGATTGTTGAGCGCCACCGCAGGACACAACCTGTCAGCACGTTGGGCAGTTCGGGCACGAAGCACAGGGCCGTCACCACCCCATTGGCCGAAGCATCCGGCATAACAGGCACAATGAACATGCTTCTGAGCGGAATCGAGAACGGGGGAGTAAGGAAATGAAGACGGAACCGCGCCCGACCTACCACCACCGCCGCCAAACCGCGCCGCTCTGTCTGCTCCTCTACGCCTTCGCCGGCCTCTATTTCGTGTTGACTTGGGCAATGCGAGGTATCCCCGAGCTCGCGTACATCTTTATCCCCATTGGCTTGCTCATGACACTCCTGGCCGCCTGCTTCCATTACTTACAAATCAGCGATCAAGGGGAACGCCTAGCCATTCAGTTCGGCCCGCTGCCGATCTTTCGGCGAACCGTTCGCTACGACATCATCGAGCGCGTCGAAGTCAGCCGCACCTCGCTCTTGGATGGCTGGGGCATTCATCTCAGCCTTCGGGGTGGCTGGGTTTGGAACCTCTGGGGCTACGACTGCGTGCTGCTACATCTAAAGGGCGGCAAACTCTGGCTGGGAACGAACGACGCCCCGAAGTTGGCAGCGTTTCTCGCCGGCCGTATCAACCCCGAAGGCGACGTAACTACCTGACCGGCGACCACACTTTCAGCACCCACCGTCGGCACCAGTTGAAATTCTACGGGCTTGCGGAACGGCGTCCTGCAGAAATCTACTCACGGCTGCTTCCGCTCGACCTTCACACGCTCAATAGTTGACGATTAACGACGAAAACTCTCCATTTTCAAACCTGATTTCACAAGTTGACTGTTTGTTACTCAATTGATCACTTTCACTTCGCCACTATCATGCTTTCGGACGGCAAGCGAATTCATGTGGCATCGATCACATCCGAAGTTCCGGCTCAGTCGCTGGAAATGAAACTTGTCAATATTCTCGGGCAATGGCATTGACTGGATGTGGCGGCTGTCTTCTTCCACATCACGTGAATTATCAGCATTACACGCGGCATTAGCAAAGCATCTCGCAGCAACCTCACCATCTGCGCGCAGTCTTGACCCACACTCTTTACTGCGTTAACGTGCAAATTGTCTTTACCCTTTCAATTCGAGGTGCTGTGTGGCTAAAAAGTCTTCGTCGAGAGTCGATCGCTCCGATCCCAAACAAAACAAAAGCCTGGCAATCCGGACTGTGCTCAAGCGGATGCCAGCGGCCAAGGCGACTGAAGTGGCCGATGCGGTCAAGAAGGAATATGGACACGAGATCAGCCAGAATATGGTCTATATGGTGAAGACCAAGGGAAACATGGCCTCCGACGGCCGGGCGAAAAAGACGAAGCGGGGCGACGATAGCCCGCTCATCTCGGCAGCGCTGTGGGTCGAGGCCATCAAGCTCGCTCGGCAGTTACTCAAGTCCACAGGCAGCGTGGCCAATGCCACGGCGCTCTTAAAAGCCGTGGATGGTTAAGAATCCGTCAGAGAGCAGATTTTTCAAAAAAATCCGCCGGGATGGCTCCCAAATCGCCCTACCCCTCTCCTGTATTTTGGCGAGATGGGGTACATTGTCGGTCACTGAAGGACGGCGACCAGTCGGCAATTTTCCGCCGAGAGGCGTTCATCCAAGAAGTATTACGGGAGAACGCACATGGCCGAAGGTAGCATCAAGAAGTTGACGGACAAGGGATTTGGTTTCATCAACACGGGATCGGGCAAAGACTTGTTCTTTCACTCGTCCACCGTGCAAGGGACCAGCTTCAACGAACTGCGGGAAGGTCAGAAAGTGACCTACACCGAAGGTCGCGGACCCAAAGGCCCCTGCGCCGAGAACGTCAAGCCGGTGTAGTATTGCTCGCTGAAAAGCGAGTACCGCATCGATGACAATTGAATCATGGTTGGCTAGCTTTATCGCTGGCCAGCCGCCAATCAGCCGCGAGGCGGAAACGCCGCTGCTAACAAAGCCTGATCGGTGGCTGTAGGCCATCGACCGGGCTTTTTGCATTGGTGTGCTCCCGATTGTCGAACGAAAGCACTAATGCGGCACATGCCGCAGCACGATGGGCGGCTCGGTCGTCGGGCTGGTCAGGTGCGGATTCTGTTTGTCCGAGGAAGCGTGGCGAACTTCGGAAAAGACCACCGACATGATGTGCAGCGGATAGAGCTTGTGATTGTACGGATCGCCCTGGCTGGAACTGAGGGCCTTCAAAAATGCGGCCGTGAAGTAACCGTTGTCAACGGTGGCGGACGCCTTTTCATTGGACATCGTCGCGGCCATCACCGTCACGCCGATAGAATCATGCGTCAGGTCATTCGTCAGGTCATCGGTTGCCGGGCGAAACGCCTGCACGCCGCGGGCGGAATAACAAGCATCCATCAGCAGCAGCACGGGGCATTGCATATCACTCAGTTCAGCGCGGAGGTCCGCGCCTGAAAGCGAGGCCTGGTCCAAGCTCTTGGTCAGGTCCGCTTCGCGGGTCATCAGGTAGTATTCCCCCTTCTGTTTCACGCCATGCCCCGCGAACATGAACACCACCAGATCGCCCGGCTTGGCCTGTGCGCGAATCTCGGCCAAGGCTGCCTTCACGTTGGTGCGCGTGGCTGCAGTGTCGAGCAGCAGCTTGCCGCGAGCCTCCCCAAAACGGTTGTCAGGTCCGACGCAGTATTTGTCGAGGGCTGCAAAGACCTCGGACGCATCGCGGGCCGCGGCTTTGAGTCGCAGTCCTTCCACATCGTATTGATTGATCCCAACGCACAGCCGAAATATCACCGGCGGCGTCAAGGCGCCGGAAGCTGATTCGACGATCAGCGGCAACGACTTGGCCGAGCCTTCCTCGCTGCGAGCGAACACTTTCAGCTCGTGAGAACCGGCGGGAATTTCAACATCCCACGTGGCTACGGCCGGTTTGCCGGCAGCAAACTCCAAATAGCCGCGACCTCCCGAGAGGGGCCGCCCATTCAATAGCAA
>JAYTUF010000270.1:0-2252 GCA_043744755.1 Anatilimnocola sp. | reverse complement strand
GCGGCCGGGCGAACGCGCAGGCGGAGATTGAATCGCGCATCCCGCGCTGGCGAGAGGCCGGCTATGGCTATTGGCTGCTGGTCGTCGCGGGCGTCGGCATCTTCTGCGGCTGCGTAGGCAAGAGTGCGCAGTTCCCGCTGCATGTCTGGCTTCCCGATGCGATGGAAGGACCCACGCCTGTCTCCGCGCTCGTGCATTCGGCGACGATGGTGGCCGCCGGTGTTTATCTCGTCGGCCGCTTTTTTCCGGTCTTCGTGCCGGAAGTGCTGTTGGTGATTGCCATCATCGGCTGCATCACATTGTTTCTCGCCGCGACGATTGCGATCACGGCGACCGATATCAAACGCGTCCTCGCCTATTCGACCGTCAGCCAACTGGGCTACATGATGCTCTCGCTGGGCGTGGGCGGTTGGAAGGCGGGCCTGATGCACCTGATCACGCACGCGTTTTTCAAAAGCCTGCTCTTCATGTGTTCCGGTTCCGTCATTCATGCGGTGCATACCAACGACATGCGGAAGATGGGCGGCCTGCTGACGAAGATGCCGGTGACGGCCATCACGATGCTGATTGGCTGCCTGGCGATTGCCGGCGTCGGTGTGCCGTTTTTGATTGGCTTCAGCGGATATTACTCGAAGGACGCGATTCTCGAGCAGGCCCTTTCCTTCTGGCAGGCGAATCCGAACGTGCCCTATGCGGGCGTCTTCTTCATCGCGGCCGCTGGCGGCGCGGCGATCACCGCGTTCTATATGTTCCGCATGTGGTACCTGACGTTCGTGGGCAAGCCCCGCGATCAGCGGGCTTACGACCATGCTCACGAATCACCGCCGGTGATGTACCTGCCGCTGATTTTGCTGGCGGTGCTGGCGATTTCGGTCGCTTGGAATTCGCGGATGATCGGCTTTTTCATCATCGGCGCGACGTTCTTCATCGCCAAGGGAATCAAAGAAGGTTGGTTCAAGCAGGCAGCGGCCTCGGGGCATGGCCACGATGCGCACGGGCATGACGACGGCCATGGCCAGCAACCGGTGCAGGCCGTTCATCACGATAGCCACGGCCATGATTCACATGCTGCGCACGATCATCATCCAGCCGGCTTCGCGCTCACGCCGTTCTGGGTCATCACGATGGTGCTGGTGACGCTCATCGGCGGCACGGCGGTGATGCTGGGGACCACCGAGAGTGGTCTTTCGCTGGGCGGCTTGCTCGCCCAGTCGGAGCCGCTCGGTATCCATCACGATATGCATGGCCAGTGGACCAAAGCCGTCTGGCCGAACGAACACTTTGCTCACGAGAAGGCACAATTCGCTTCCATTGTCGCCCCCGCCACATTGCTGGCGACGGGCACCTGGCTTGCGGGCATCGGCTTGGCCACGCTTATGTATGGCCTGGGTTATTTGAACCCGGAAGATGTCCGCCGGCAGTTCGCGCCGATCTATAGCCTGCTGATCAACAAGTGGTGGTTCGATGAACTGTATGACTTTCTGTTCGTGCAGCCGACGCTGATGCTGGGGCGCGTGATTTCGCAGATTGATCGCACCTGGATCGACGGCTTCATCGATTGGCTGTCGGTGGCGGTGGTCTGGTTCTCGAAGAAGTGGGAACTAATTGCCGACCGCGGCATTGTAGACGGCAGCGTCAATATTTTCGCAGGCTGGACTTATTCGACGGGGCTCAGTTTGCGGTCGGTGCAAACGGGCCAGTTGCGGCAATATGTGGTGTTCATCGTCGTGGGGACGATTGCCATTTTTGTGCTGGTCAGCTTTTTCTGGACGCCGCTGTTAGCTCGCTAAGCCATTGGCTCGTTGGAATAACACAAGAAAACATCCGTTTGGATTGGAACTATGGATCCCGCACTGCTGCTCCTGTCGCTGATCGTGTTTCTGCCCGTGATCGCGGCGATTATCATCGCGTTCATCCCTGCCGATCAGGTCGATATGATTCGTTACACCACGCTGGCGGCCACCGCGGCGGTGCTGGTGCTGTGCGTGATCGGCTTCGATCCGCTCGATATGGGCTGGAGCCCCGCGACCAACTACGATGTCGCCCAGGCGCAGATGCAGGACACGTTCAACGTCGCTTGGATCCCCTCATTCGACATCGAATACTTCATGGGTGTCGACGGCATCAGCTTTCCGCTGGTGATGCTGACCGCCTTCGTCAGCCTGCTCGCGATGGGTGCCAGTTGGTCGATCACCAAGTACGTGAAGGGCTATTGCATTCTGTTCTTGCTGCTCGAAACGGGCATGCTGGGC
>JAYTUF010000269.1:0-8699 GCA_043744755.1 Anatilimnocola sp. | reverse complement strand
AACCTGTTCGTTCGTGCCGTTCTGCGAGATGTAATCCCACGATTCAGTATCAATCTTGGTCGGCTTATCGACGACGCTGAAGATGAACGGCTCGGGGGATGCAATCAGCGTTTCGTTCTTGGCGACATGCACCGGGAAGTGCGGAAAGCGGCCGGCAGCGGGGAAGTAGAAATGATAATCGAGCGTTTGCGTGTGATAGGGTTCCAATTGCATGTGAATGGTCTTGGTCACCTGGCTATTCAGCACAGGAATCGCTCCCTGCGGAATTTGAATCAGCAGATTGAGCTTCTGGCGGGCTGACGTGGGGTTGGTGATGACCACCTGGCAGCCGTAGACGGTGTGCACCACGAACTCTTCAGTCACAAACTTGTCGATCTGCTCGCCCGCTTCCTGACGATGCCGATCGCCGTGGCGATAGAAGTTCTGGCTGACGAGCACCTTGGTGGCCCCATCGGCGGCCGGCGCGGGGCGAATCTCTTCGTGGAAGACCACGAGCGGACCGCCGGGGACGAGCGTCATCTTGGCACCGTCGAACTTCGTCTCATGCTTCGGCGATTCAAAGGGCAGATCCAAAACTGAGAGAGCGAACATCATTTCGGGGAAATTCCGCGCGCCTTCCGCCATTTGGCGGGTGTAGAAAGCGCCGGCTGGATCGTGCTCGGCAAAGTCCTTCCAAAAAGCGTTGACCGAGATCAAGTGTGTGGTCTGCTGATCGATGGTCAAGTGATGGTAATTATTCTCGGCCCACTCCATTGTCTTCTCCATCTGACGGAAGAGCTGCCGGACTTCCAGCCGTCGCCGGCCATCTTCGCCATTGGCATCGTGGAATTCCAGTTCGACTGCTGCGATTTCGGGCGAGTCCTTTTCCGCCTTGTCGCGCTGCCGCTCGGACATTTGCTTCGCTTCTTTGTAATCCGCCTTCTTGCCGGCTTCGCGAGCCGAGCGGAGCAATTGCTCCACGTCACCGGCTTTCCGCTTGAGGGCGGGCATATCGGCGGGCATTGCGCCACCCATTGCGAACATAGGCGCGGGAGCCGCTGCTGCACCAGCCGGCGCTGGCGGCATCATCCCGCCGAAAAAGCGGGCGCTGCCATTCGTCGTCAGCGCTTCGTTGCGGGCATCGCCCAGGCCCAACGCGTCTTCGGTTTCGAGCGAACCGCGTTGCACGGCCGTATCGAACAGGCGGATGAAGTTATCGATATTCGGCGGCAGCAGTGAGTATGTCTCGCTGACGAACCGGCTGGTGTTCGGCCGTTCGTCCTTGGCCCGCTGCGCGAGCAGAATCCGTTCGACTGTGTTCAATTGGCCATAGTTCCAAGGCTTGAGATACGAATCGAGATTCCGACCCAGCAGGAAATTATCGACGAAGGTTTTGTCCTTCTTGTTGGCCAGATAGGGGACGATCACTTCCTTGAAGAACTGCGGATCCTTCTTGAACAAGAAGAAGCTCAGTTCGTGGCTGGCATGCTTGCTATAGAGCGTGCGCTTCTCTTCGGCCTTCAGTTTGGGCCAGTTGAGAATGAAAGCGAACTCGGCCAACTTGGCATCATGGCTGAGCGTGGTGTAAAGGGAATAGACCCGTGACAGGCTGTCATAAGCTTCGAACTTGCTGGTGGTGATGTCGTGCAGCGTGAACATCTTGCCGGCGGGAACAATCGTGATCTGCTTCTGCTGGGTGAAATGCAATTTGGGATCGAGACCGTTGATCAGCCGCAAATCGACGAAATCCATCTTCACTTCGGGCAGTTCCACGCTGCGATACGTGGTGCTCACCGGATCGACGGCCACGATGTGCAGGCTTTGATGACTGCCCAGTGCAACCCGGTCGATCTCGACCACCCCCTTGTCATTGGCGTTGAGATTGACCAGCACCGCGGAGCCTTGCGAGAGGAAATCGAGGTTGGCAAAGTTGCCACCGGCTCCTTGAGCAACGCCGCCCGCTTCGCCGGGACGCATGGCCGCGGACTTGCCTTCGCCGCCTCGCATGCCAAAAGCTTCACCCGCTTCAGCCAACTGCTCGCCCGTTTCCGTCGAGCGGACGGCCCAGGGATTGAGCAGGAGCGCCGGACGGTCGAGCAGGTTGCCAGGGAATTTCGGCGCGTACTTGCGATCGATGATATAGCGATACTCATCGCCGATATTGCGGCCGGTCAGATAGACCGATTCGGCCGGCGTTTGGCGGAAAACATAGGGTTCCACACCGCGGACGCGGGCCAGTTGATCGAAGACGCTGTATTCGGGCACATAACGCGTGGCGAACACATGCACGCGGGTGTACTTGCTCGCATTCTGCAACTGGATGACAAGTTTTTCGCCGGCCGGCTTGATGTTTTCCTTGGCAGGGGCCGGCTCTTTGGCTGGCGCTGGTTGAATCGTGGCCGAAGAAATCTGCAAAGCTGGCAGCGGCTTCGTTTCCAGTTGCCGCCACTTGCCAAGCACATATCGGCCCGCTTGAGCGCCCGCACTAATGCGAATCCGCACGCGGCGATGATGCGACTTGAGGAGCAGGTCGTAATCGCCGGCGGGAAGTTTCTCGATCGTGATCAAGCCGTTCTTGACCGAAAGGTTGGTGAACCGATCAGCGACAAACGTCTCGTTTCGCATTTCCAGCAGCGACAATTCCTGGCGAAGCTGTTCCGCCGTCACGTCTTCGGCGGCGGCATTGGGCTCGCCCTCTTTGGGCAAGTAGGGGAAGGTGATGACGTCACCCACCTTGGCATTCAGCGATTGAGGATAGGTGTGGGCATCGTTCCGCAAATGCCAGGTGTGCGACGTTCCGTCGGGACCGTTGGCGGTCAGGTGAGCTATCTCGTTGAGTTGCCCCAGATTGATCCGGCCGGTGGGATCGGTCTTCAGCGTCACGTTCAGCGTTTGCCGAAAATCGCGATGCTTGAGCGAGAACGACACCGGCTTGGAAACCCGCGCTTCACCCGTCTTGCCGCGGAGCTCGAGCACATAACCGCTGGAACTTAGTAGCAGGTGCATGTCGGCGACCTTATCGGTCCGGTCGATCTCGTTGAGCGTGAAGGCCCCGCTAGCCGAGACGTCGATCTTTTGGCTGCCGGTGCTGATCTGTTTCACCTTGGCGGTGAGTTGGAAATTCAGCGAAGCCAGCCGCTGCGGCACTTGAAACTCGTGTTCGGACTCGCGGTCTTCATACAGCTTGAAATCCGGAATCTCTTGCGTCGCTGCCACGCCATCGAGATCGATAGACGTGATCAGCAGCTTTACTTCTTCCAGCAGCTTCACCGAGACCGGCGAGCCGTTAATGGCCAGCCCGGCTCGGACCAGCAGGGAAGCAGTCTTCCGCTTGAGAAGCGCCTCGCGATCGACATAAAAGCCGGCCGATAGACCGTAGCTTTCCGCCTCGTGCTGGAAGTGACTGAGCGACGAGTATTCGCTTTTCACGTTCTTATCGCTAACGACCGGGGCCGAGATAACAATCGGCGTGCGGCCGGGCTGCGTGCTGAAGGGAACGTTGATCGTGCCGTCTTTTTCCGCGGTGTATTCATGCCCGCCTAGAAAGATCGAAGCGTTCTTGACCAGATCATTTTTATCATCCAGCACGGTGAAGACCTGGCCTGATGACGTCGTCCGCACCAGTTGCCGCAGGCCACCCTTGCGCACGAGCGCCCGGCTGCTCCGCCCATTGCCAATGAAATCGATTACATACACGCCGGGGCGCGCGAGCTGCGGAAAATCGAACTTCTTGGCGACGCGCTTCAGTGGCGGCTCGGCCAGCGTATGGGTCTGTTCGTAGTTAGCGACGAGGCCATCCAGATTGATATCGGTGTCTACTTCGCGCAACTGCGTGCGATAGAAATTCTTCGTATTCAGCTCGAACACTTTCACAATCAGCGTGCCGGCGTTCTTGATGTGGAGATCAAGTTGCACGGCTTCATCGGCCGCGTAGCTGGTTTTGTTGGTGAAGGCGAAGTCGATATCGACCCGGTCTTTCAACTGCTTGTACAACTCGGGCGGCAGCAGCGAAGCCCACCGCTCCGCATCGCCGAGACCATTGACGATCTTCACTTCGGCCAGCAGATACTTGAGATACACATCGTTGACATAAGGTTCAAACTCTTTCGCATCGGCCGCGTCGAGCAGAAAATGCATTAAGTAAGTGCGGACCAGCGGCTCGTCATTGCCAATAGGGGGCAAGAGCGTATTGCCGCCGTAATTGCTGTTCAAATCGCTGGGGAATTGTCGGAAGGGAACCGATTCCTGCATGGCCCGCGAGACATAGCCGACGTGCCGAGGCAGTTTCAGGTATTCCAGGAACCGGGCCTTGTCGTACTGACCTCGCAAGCGATCCAGCACCAGGCGATGATAAAGCACGTGGGCCTTGAGGCTGTTGTGCGCCGGCGACAACCGAGCCGCGAACGCAGTGAGGCGGTCCAGATACGCTTCGAGCACCTTCGTATCGTGCCGCAGGTCCTCATCAGCGTTGGGCTGCAGCCGCACGATGTAAGCCATCACGAAGTTCTGTTGATTCAGCAATTCTGGCTTGAGCTTAAGAATCTCTTCCAGCTGCGAAAGCAATAGTTGGTTGTGAATGCCCAGCGAACCGAAACCGCCCGAGTGTTCGTGGTTCAAGTCGTCGACAATGATCTTCGCCAGGCCGACATGATCGGGGCGCTGCAGGCGGGATAATAGGCTGCGGCGCTGCAGCTCCTTGAGCGCTCCCGTGATCAGCCAATCGAAGGCGGAATCTTCGTACTGCTCAAGATTGTCGTTGGAATAAGGAGTCGCCCGGCTGGAGTAGCTCTGCCGCGAAACTGACGCGGGATCGAGCGCGGTAGGCAGATTCGGTTCAGCCCCCAGAATCTCACGCTGATGCGGATAATGCAGGCTGAGCCGATTGCGCAGGTAGGCCAGCGTCTTGTCAGGACTTTTCTCATACGTTTGCAAAGCCTGGCGGGTGCGGATTTCCCACACTCGGCCGGTCTCACCATGCCGCTGCACCCACAGCGGAAGGAGTTGATCGACCTTCTCGTTCTGCTCGGTCGCCAGGTATTGCAGCGAGTGGTAGTAGTAGTAATCCTCCGTGCCCGGAATGAGCTGCGCGAGGGCCTTCGCCCGCTCGCGAGCCAGGGCGAAATCTTCGCGAAAATCAATTTCGCCGCCAGTGGAGCCTCTCCATGTCGCCATCGCCAAGCACACTCCCACCGCCGCCAGGATCAACATTCGAGACCGCTGCATCGTTGGACGCATTGTCAATTTCCTTTGGGCAAAGATTTGCCAAGTGATTAGCTTACCGGCACTTGCGATTGTAGGCAGCAATGGAGAGGCCGGTGTTACCAGTTTAGTTCAAATCGGTAGTGATGAGTGAGAACCGGAGTTGAGAGTTAAGACGAACTAGGGGCGGGGGACGGTTTCTTGGAATGGGGAGATTAACGATTAACGATTGATGATTGATGAGTGCCGAATTCAGAAAGCAAAGATTCCTAAGCCTATCCTGGCGAATACCTTGTGGCGCGGGCGATTCGCTTTGCCGCCACTTTTCGTGCCCACTTTGTACGAAACTTCGCTCCCATCGCCACTATTATTCATAGCGGGATATTGTGGCTGCGGGCCTTTACTTCAGCCGCAATCGTCCCCATTCATCTATGAGGCTCGATTGCCATGCGTTTGACGTTAGCCACGCTGCTTGCCTATTTGGACAACGTGCTTGAACCTGCCGATGCGCAGGTGCTCGCCGAGAAGATCGAGAAGAGCGACTTTGCTTCGGGGCTGGTGATGCGGATTCGCAGCGTCAGCCGGAAGTTGCGGATGGGAGCGCCGAAGGTCGAAGGCAAGGGTCTCGGTCGCGATCCCAACTCGGTTGCCGAGTATCTGGATGGCTCGCTGGCCCCTGAACGGCTGGGCGAATTCGAGCGGCTTTGCTTGGAGTCGGACGTGCAACTCGCCGAAGTGGCTTCCTGCCATCAGGTGCTGGCGATGGTGCTGAACAAGCCAGCGGAAGTACCCGCTCAACTTCGTGAGCGGGTTTACGGACTCGCCAAACAGGCTGAAGCCGCTCGCCTCGCTACTCCCAATCGCGTGGACGGCGCACATGGACAGGCCGTCGAGGTGCAATCATCGGGCAGTCCGCCATTGCCCCCAAAACCTTCCGCGGCGGCGTCCTCGGCTTCCCTCTTAACTCCGCCGAGCGAAAAAGGCAAAGTCCCCGTCGAACCCGTCGCTCCGCCGATGACTAGGGTCCCCGTAGTGCCCGACTATTTGCGGGCGGCGAATGCCGGCAGTGGTTGGAAGTTGTGGGCGGGATTGGCTGCCGTCTTCTTGTTGGCGGTAGGCATTCTGCGATTGATGGGCCCGTTCGATGGCTCGCATCCACTCGCGAAAATCATGGGCGTCGGTCCCGCGGTAGCTGTGGTTCCGCCAGCTCCCGTGCCGCCTCAGCCGAACATTCAACCGAATCCCATTCCGCCCGTCCCCGCGGTCGTGCCGATCCCGGTTCCCGTCGCTCCGCCGCTGCCGGCCGATCCATTCTCGCCACTCGTGCCGCCGCAACCTCAGCCGCTGGAACCCGCGCCCGCCGTGCCCATGCCGAAACCCCCCGCTCCCGTCGAGCCCTTGCCGGGTGAACGGCCGGAAGTTCCGCCGCCGCCCGTGCCAGTGCCAGGAACTTTGCCTGGTCCTAAACCGGTTGATCCACTCAAGCCGGTGTCGCCCTTGCCCGTCCCGCCGCCGCCGAATCCTTCGGAGACGGTGGATGTCGGCCGGTTCACTTCGGATGAGCAGGTGCTCGCTCGCCTTGTTACCGATCCCAAAACCAAAATGAGTCTATGGAATCGCCTGGCGCCCCGCTCGTTGCTCGGCACGGGCGAGCGGCTCGTCGTGCTCCCCACTTATCGCCCGCAGTTGACCCTGGCCAGCGGCATTCAAGCGACCTTTGCCGGTGAATCGGCATTTCGCATGGAGAAGCCAGCGCAAGCCGGCGGAGCTCGCATGATTGTCGAATATGGCCGCTTCATGCTTGTTTCCGTGGGTGCTGCCGGCGGGCAGGTGGAATTGGAACTGGCTGGACTCAAAGGTGTCATCTCCTTGGCCGATGCCGATGCGGGCGTCGCCATTGAAGTTCGGCGTTTTTTGCCGCCGGGCGTGCGCGCCGACAATCCTAATGCCGAAGTGATTCGCGTCATCGACTTATTCGTCACCGGCGGGCGCGTTGTCTGGCAGGCCAGTGAAGACCCGGCCATTGAGATTCCGCCGTCCCATGTGGCGACATATGTGGCCGATCAACTCCCGCGGGCCGGTGGTCCGTTTGAGGCCCCCGCCTGGATCGATGTCAAGAGCCTCGCCGATATTGAACGGCGGGCCTCAATCGATATGGAAGCCGAGTTGCTGCTCGACAAGCCGCTCGATATCACGCTGGCCGAACATGCCGCCGGCCGCCGAGTGGAAGTTCGCTCGCTCGCCGCCCGCTCGCTCGCCGCGCTCGATCAATATGAAGCCATCCTGGCCGAGCTCAACGACCAGCGGCAATATTCGTACTGGGCGGCCGACATCGATTCGCTCCGCTTCGCCCTGGCGCGGAGCAGCGATTCCGCCGCCCGCATGTTAGTCACGCTGCAGAATCAGCGGCCCGAAAACGCCCGGCTGATCTACGACATGCTGATCGGCGCCAGTGACGAGCAACTGGTTGGCGGTTCCGCGGCTCAGCTCGTCAAAAGTCTCGAAAGCAACGAAGTGGATGTGCGGGTGGTCGCCCTCGATAGCCTCCGCCGCGTCACCGGCCTGATGCTGATGTATCGCCCCGAGAAACCGCTGGCCTCGAATTCAACTTCGATCCAAAAGTGGAAAGAGAAGCTGAAGGACAACCTGATCACTAACCGCCTGCCCCCGTCGCCTTTGAATGAATACAAGGCGGCGACGCCGAAGTAACGATTAGCAGTACAGACCCCACCGAGCTTGTCTCGGTGGTGAAGTGATTCTGTACTAACTGTAGCGCTATTGGATCTCCTGCCCCCACCGACCTCGCGTCGGTGGATCAAGTGATTGAGTGGCCAAATCATGCGTTCCACCGGCACAAGGCCGGCGGGGACGAGAAGCGGGAGTGTTCCCGGCTAGGGCAAAATCAAGGCACCACCGAGACAAGCTCGGTGGTGGCCAAGTCGGCAAGTTAATTTGGACTCATTCCGAGAACTAGCCACCCGCCAACTGTCGCCGCAATTCGGCCAGCATCTGCTTCAGTTCGGCGTCATCGGCCCATTTCGGATCCTTCATCAATTCGGCCGCCTGGTCACCCACGATTTGCGCCTTGTCCTTACGGTCAAGCGCGCCTTGGACCATCGCGGCGATGATCAGATCACAGGGATTCTTGCCGCGGAGACTCGTGGACTCGCGCAACGCTTGCAGCGATTCATTCTGATTTCCCACGCGGAAGTTGGTCAGTCCCAAGGTATTCATCAGGGCGCCATTTTTGGGTGATATGATGTTTCCCCAAGTTGCCCGCGCGTGTGCGAGGCGGTAATCGCGCGGACTGCGATTGGGTTGAACCACCACTTGCCAACTGACGTTGTTTATTTGACCTGCTATTACCTTGCGCGTTTCGTACGACGAAAACTTCTTCGGCGCGGGAACGGGAAACTCCTTGCTGCGTGCCGGGGCAATTCGAATCAAAGCCTGCAGCGCATCCAAGCCCACCATCTCTTCTTTGGCGGCTATCGCCTTGAGCAACGATGGAATGGCCGGCG
>JAYTUF010000268.1:0-2255 GCA_043744755.1 Anatilimnocola sp. | reverse complement strand
CCGCCCCATCAGCTACCATGTCGCCGGCTTCAATGTCTGCTTCGCCGATGCCTCGACCAAGTTGATTGCGGATTCGATTGACTACGGCGTGTATGCCCAGTTGATGACCTCGAATTCCAACCGCATCAGAGACCCTGGGTCAGACCCTACGATGTATACGAACACGGTGCCGATGGGCTTCATGCCAGTCCTTAGCGGGAATTCCTATTGATACCGCTTTGGAATTGGTTAGGCGAAAATTACCGACGGCGATGAAGTGAATCTTCATCGCTGTTTTTGTTCGCAGGCTTCACCATTCATGCCACACAAACCGCGCATCGCTGTGACCATGGGCGACCCGGCTGGCGTCGGCCCCGAGCTGTGCGTCCGCTTGTTGCAGAACGAAGAGATTGCCCGCGAATTGACGCCGATTGTCTTTGGGGATGCGGCGGTGCTGCAGCGCGTGGCCGATCAGTTGGGGTGGAGATTTGCAGCAACCATCATTCCTCGCGATGAATGTCCGGACCAGATTAACCAGCCCGCAATCCTCGATCTGGACTACATCGCGGCTGAAGACGTGATTCCTGGCCGGATCGCTGCCAATTGTGGTGATGCCGCGTATCGATATTTGGTAAGAGCGATTAGCGCAGGCCGCTGCGAGGAAGTCGCGGGCATTTGCACGGGGCCCATCAACAAAGCGGCTCTCCATGCGGCCGGGCATCACTATCCGGGTCATACCGAGATTCTTGCCGAGCGGATGCAGGTCGAGCGTTGGTGCATGATGCTCACGTCGCCGGAGATCACCTGCAGCTTTGTCACCGCGCATGTCGGTTATCACGAAGTGCCGAAATTGCTCACGATCGAGCGGATTGGCGAAGTGATTGATCTGACTGTAACCGCCATGCGCCGTCTGCGAGGGCGTGAACCCAAGCTGGTGTGCTGCGGCCTGAATCCGCATGCGGGCGAAGGTGGACTGTTTGGCAATCGCGAAGAAGAACGAATCATCGCGCCGGCCTTGGAACTGGCTCGCGCGCGGGGCATCAACATCGAAGGACCGTTGCCGCCCGATACGTGTTTCCTCACCTGGCGGAGAGCTCAGACCGACGCTTACATCTGCATGTATCACGACCAGGGTCACATCCCGCTCAAAGCCCTGGCCTTCGATACCGCGATCAACACCACGCTCGGCCTGCCCGTGATTCGCACCAGCGTCGATCACGGCACCGCCTTCGACATCGCCTGGCAAGGCATTGCCAATCCGAGCAGCCTGTTTGCCGCGGTGCGACTGGCCGCGAAACTTTCCGCCGATCGTCCGTCCGCTTGAATTTGAAAGATAAGCCTGCCATGCCTCGCCCGCTTGCCGGTGTGCTGCCCATAGCTCATACGCCGTTTACTGCCGACGACAATATCGACTACGCGAGCTTGCGAAAGCAGATCGACTGGGCCTTCGAGGTTGGCGCGGACGGCGTCTGCACCGGCATGGTCAGCGAATTGCTGCGGCTGACGCACGACGAGCGACTGGAACTGACCGACCAACTGGCCGCCATCACCGCCGGCCGCGGCGCGACGGTGATGAGCGTGGGCGCTGAGAGCGTGAAGCAAGCGGTGATCTTCACTTGCCGGGCGGCAGCGGCGGGCTGCGATGCGGTGATGGCGGTGCCGCCCATTTCCTGCGGTGTGCCTGACGCGGAACTGATTCATTATTACTGCAGCCTGGCCGAAGCTACGCCGCTGCCCGTGATTGTGCAAGATGCTTCGGGCTATGTGGGCCAGAGCATTTCGCTCGATGTGCAGGTGGAACTGCTCAACCGCTATGGCAACGAGAAGATTCTCTTCAAGCCGGAAGCATCGCCCATCGGTCCGCTCCTCTCGCAACTCCGCGACCGCACGCAAGGCCAGGCCCGTGTCTATGAAGGATCCGGCGGCATCTTGCTGATCGATAGTTTCCGCCGCGGCATTGCGGGGACGATGCCGGGCATGGAGTTTCTCGACGCCATCGTGCCGCTCTGGCGAGCGCTCGTGCGCGGCGACGATGCGACCGCCTATCGTTTGTACTTTCCCGTCTGTGCGCTCGTCGCTTTGCAGTTGCAGGCCGGTCTCGATGGTTTTCTCGCTATCGAAAAATACATCCTGCACCGCCGCGGCCTGTTCGCCACCGATCAGCGCCGCCGGCCGAATGCCTGGAACCTCGATGCGGAAACACAGGCGGAAGTGGATCGGTTGCTGGCGATGCTGCAAGCGGAAGTTCGATAGTCGTCTTTCGCTCCGCGAAAGAA
>JAYTUF010000267.1:0-2255 GCA_043744755.1 Anatilimnocola sp. | reverse complement strand
AAACCGCAGACCTGCTGAACTTGCCCCTCGGCAAGCATGAAATCGAAGGGGACAAAGTCTTCGCGCTCGTGCAGGAGTACACTCCCAAGCCGCGGAGCATGGGGAAGTTTGAAGCGCATGAGCGATACTGGGATGTGCAGTATGTGGCCAAAGGGGCCGAGCGGATGGGCTGGGCCGCGCGGTCGCGGCTGACGATTAGCGAGCCGTACAATTCCGAGCGCGAAGTGATGTTCTTCGAGAGCTCCCCTTCGTCTGGCAGCGGGGACTTCTTTCTCGCTGCCGAAGGCTACTTCACCGTGTTTGGCCCCCAGGATGCGCATATGCCAGGAGTGGCGATTGGGGATGACGCCACAAGCGATTGGACGTTTGCCGATTCACTCGCCGGACCAGGCAGGTTGCCAGTCCGCAAAGTTGTCGTGAAGGTGGACCCAAATCCGTAGCTCCTTAGCCCGGAGGGCGACAGAAAATAGCCCACGGCGAAAGCCGTGGGAAGACGGCGGCAATTGCAACGGAAGCCCTGGTAAGGGCGACAGAATTCGATCGCGAGTCAGTAGGGTGGCGATACTGCAAGCGCTGCGTCAGAATGCAAGTTCGACGATGCTACTACGTTCACCCTCGACTGAACCGCCAAAAAGCTCCGCTGCATGAATGTTGCGACCACTCCCGCCGCGCGTCCGGTCGCCCCTCAGCAGGCGATTGTCAGCGAGCTGGTTGCCAAGCTCGAAAGCAACATCTGCCAGGTGGTGCTGGGCAAGCCGGAAGTGGTGCGGATTTGCCTGGTGGCGCTGCTGTCCGGCGAGCATGTGCTGCTGGAGGATGTGCCCGGCGTGGGCAAGACGCTGGTGGCCAAGGCTTTGGCGAAAAGTGTTTCGGGCCAGTTCTGCCGGCTGCAGTTCACGCCGGATCTTTTGCCCAGCGATATTCTGGGCAGCAGTGTGTACGACGCCAAGGAATCGCGGTTTGTGTTTCACCGCGGACCGATCTTTGCCAACATTGTGCTCGCCGACGAAGTGAACCGCGCTCCGCCCCGCACGCAAAGCGCCCTGCTCGAAGCGATGAGCGAAGGGCAGGTTTCGGTCGATGGGCAGACGATGCGGCTGCCCGTGCCGTTTCTGGTAATCGCCACGCAGAACCCGTATGAATATGAAGGGACCTACGCGCTGCCGGAGAGTCAGCTCGATCGCTTCCTGGTGCGGATTTCCGTCGGCTATCCCGCGCTCGATGATGAGCGACGAGTGCTGACCACCCATCGCCTGGGCGAACCCGTGCAGGACCTGCAGCCCGCGGTTTCTGGCGAGCAAATCATTCTCCTGCAGCAAGCGGTGAGGCAGGTGCGAGTTGATGATTCGCTGGGCGATTACTTGCTCGAAATTGTGCATCTCACGCGGCAATGTGCCGAATTGCGCGTCGGCGTGAGCACCCGCGGCGCGCTCAGTCTGTATCGCGCGGCGCAAGCACTCGCGCTGATCGAGGGGCGGCAGTTCGTGATTCCCGACGATATCAAACGACTCACTCCCGCGGTCTTCTCGCATCGCGTGCTGCTGAAGGGACTCGCCCGCACGTCGCAGCGCGACGTGGCGGAGGCGATCATTCGGCGGTTGACCGATCAAGTGGCCGTGCCGCGGTAATTGGTCTTACTCCCTCTCCCCTGCGTACAGGGGAGAGGGAACAAGTATGAAAATGCAACCGAAATATCACCTCCGCGCCCGACTGACCCGCGAAGGTTGGTATTACCTGGCGGTGCTGACGTTCATTGTCGGCGGGGCCGCGCTCTGCCATGTGAACTTGCTGGTCGTGCTCGGCGGCATGATGCTGGCGCCGCTCCTTATCAACTGGCGCTTGGCGCTGGCGGGATTGAGAGGCGTGACGGTTCGCCGGCTTCCAGTGCGGGCGGTGCATGCGGGACAACCGCTAATCGTTGAGTTTGAAATCACGAATCGGCGGCGGTGGATGGCGGCCTGGCTATTGACGGTGGAAGATCGCTGGCAGTTGGAACAATCGCCTGGGCTGCCTCCCGCTGGAAGTATCTTTCAATTTCGCAACTTGCTGCAGTATGCGCTGAGCGGGACGGGATACGTGGCGGCCACCGCCTTCGCACCCTGTGTTGGACCAGGCGAAACGACGCGGATTAACTACGAGTTAGTCGTCGCCCGCCGTGGTCGCTACAGCCTGTCCGCCATCCGGTTGCGGACGTGTTTTCCGCTGGGCTTGATCGAAGCCGAAGCGACGATCACGAGTCCGCGAGAAGTGCTGAT
>JAYTUF010000266.1:0-2257 GCA_043744755.1 Anatilimnocola sp. | reverse complement strand
CCCAAGGCACAAGGGTGGCAGTGATGTGCGCTTACGTACCGCCGCCATTGCAGAACTTCGGCGGGAAGGCCCCGCAGCCCTCAAGCCGCTGTTGGCCTGGCGAGAAAAGCTGCAAAGCGAAATCACCACTCCGCGACAAGATCGCACCCCGAGCGACGCATCCGCGTTGCAGGCAAAACTCGACCGCGTGGAAGCTGCCATCGATCAAGTTGCGGGACAGCGTTATGCCTGTCACAGCCGGCTTTTCTGGTACACCGATTTGGACCAGGCGAAAGCCGAAGCGGTGAAGCAGAACAAGCCGATCCTTAGCCTGCGGATGTTGGGCAACCTGACGGAAGACTTCAGTTGTGCGAACAGCCGCTTCTTCCGCACCACGCTGTATGCGAATGCGGACGTGTCGGAAGTCCTGCGTGAGAAGTTCATTCTGCATTGGAAATCGGTTCGCCCCGTGCCGCGGGTGACGATCGATTTCGGCGATGGCCGTAAACTCGAACGGACCCTCACCGGCAACAGCATTCACTACGTGCTGGCCGCCGATGGTCAGATCATCGACGCGCTGCCTGGACTCTACGGTCCAGCCGCTTTCCTGGCGCAGTTGACGACATCGCTCAACACGCTCGCCCAGGTTGCAGGCCAGGACAGCAGCGCGCGAGTACAGTTTTTGGTCGCCCATCATCAAGCCGAACTGGAACAGCTCGACCGCAATTGGGCCAGCGATTATCAGGCCGCCACTCAATTGTTAAGTAATGCCTCCCTTAACAACGCCAAGGCCGCGCTAGCGCAGCCATTTGGGCAGCAAGCGCAAGCGGCCCCGCCTCCGGCTGCTGGCAAGGCAGCGAAGATGGCAGTCACCAAGGGATTGGTCGAGATCAAACTTGTGAAAGCCGTCGTACCCGTCGAAGCAGCGAACCCCTCCAACGTGACCGACGAACGACTCTGGCAAGTGATCGCCCAACTCCACGCGGCCGATAGCAAACTTGACGAGGCGAGCCTGCAGCTCATCCGCAGCCAGAATCCCATCGCCGCTCACGCCGGCCGGCTGGCGATGACCAAAGCCCGTGTCGAAGACCCGCTGGTACGCCTCGTCCGCACCTTGGAAGGCTCGATTGCCGTCGATACCGTCCGTAACGAGTATCAACTCCATCGCCAGATTCACCACTGGCTCGCGACCGACCCCCGCGCGGAAGTCGAACGCTTCAACAAACAGGTGTATGCTCAGTTGTTCCTGACGCCGAGCTCTGATCCGTGGTTGGGGCTCGCTCCGGTAGATTCATACACGGCGCTTCCGAACGCGGGCGTTGCGAAGCAAGAGTAGGTAGAATGGCTTCTAGGTTGAGAGTCAGACTTCCTGAGTCCCAATTTCAAATGCCTAACGTTGAACTTCAAACGTCGTAAGGTTTAGCGGATTGAATTAACTCGCCCCCTTAGCCACCGGCTTTAGCCGGTGGCAGGACAAACAAAGAGGCCGGCTTTAGCCATGACATTCGCAGTACGAGTTTGCAATGCGTGTTGCGAGATGGCTAAAGCCGGGTCTTCCGTGCGTTCAATCCACCGGCTGAAGCCGGTGGCTAAGAAGCAATAATTATTCGTCGCCACGTTCAGCGGCAAAATTTCTAACCTCAAAACTCTCGCCCAATGTCCCGCACAATCCTCACCATCGAAGACGACGCTGCCATCCGCCGTGGCATCGTCGATGCGCTGCGGTATGTTGGCTTTCAAGTGCTGCAAGCCGGGCATGGCGATGTGGGCCGGGAAATGGCAGTGCAGCAGGAGTATGACTTGCTGCTGCTTGATTTGGTGCTGCCTGGTTGCTCAGGCTTGGACATTCTGCGCGCGGTCCGTTCGACGCGACCGACGCAGCCGGTGATCATTCTCACCGCGCGTGGTGAAGAGCAGGATCGGGTGGAAGGACTGCGGGCGGGGGCGGATGATTATGTCGTCAAGCCCTTCAGTGTGAAGGAATTGCTCGCCCGCGTGGATGCAGTGCTGCGGCGTTCACCCGCGCGGCCCAGCGATGTCGAGCAGATCGTCTTCCCCAATGGATCGGCCGATCTGTTGCGACGGGAAGTGCGCTATGAAGATGGCGAGCGGTGTGAACTTTCGGAGCGCGAGGTCGAACTGCTGCGTTATTTGGCCAGCAATCCGCAGCGGGCGATTTCACGCGATGAACTGCTGGCCAATGTCTGGCGGATCAATCCCGATGGCCTGCCGACGCGGACCATCGATATGCACATCGTTCGCCTCCGCGAGAAGCTGC
>JAYTUF010000265.1:0-8746 GCA_043744755.1 Anatilimnocola sp. | reverse complement strand
AAGGTATCACCAAGCCCGCGGTAAGAAGTGGTTCTCGTCACCAAACATGGAGCTAAGATTTTATCCTGCAAAGACTTATAAAAAGTGGAGCGGAGGGGAGTTGAACCCCCGACCTCTGCATTGCGAACGCAGCGCTCTCCCAACTGAGCTACCGCCCCCTAGGTTTCTGGAAATATAGCATGACGCTTGCAAAAGGTGTAGAGGCGAAGTCAGGAGTCAGGGATCGGGAGGTCGGGAGTCAGGACGCCAGGGCGTGAATTTCACGCAAATCGGCCTTGATTAGCCTGCTTTGCGAAACTTACCTTGGGTGGTGAAGGTTTATATTGCAGGCGGAAGGTGGATCACCTCGTTTCGCGGACATCTGCATTCACAACAGGATACTTGCTGATGCGTTTGGTTAATTATCACTTTCTAGCCGGCATTGCCACGCTCGTGTTTGCGGTGGCTCAGTTCGCTGGTCAATCAGTACACGCGGCAGATGCCGCCCAACCAGTGCCGGTGAAGGATATTTCGCTGCAGGATTTCCGTGGCAAGACGTGGTCGTTGGCGGACGTGAAGGAACAGAAGATTCTGGTGCTGGCCTTCCTGGGCTGCGAATGCCCGCTCGCCGGTCAATATGCGGAAACGCTTCGTACGATTGTTGAGAAGCATGGCAAAGATGGCGTGGCCGTCTGGGGCATCTTCTCGAATCAACAAGATGCTCCTTCCGAACTGGCTCAGTTTGCGAAGGCTCATCGGCTGGAATATCCGCTGCTCAAGGATCCAGGCAATGTGCTCGCCGATCAATTGAAAGCGACTCGCACGCCGGAGATCGTGGTGCTCGATGCAGAGCGCGTCGTCCGCTATCAAGGCCGCATCGACGATCAATTCACCTACGGCAAAGTTCGACCCAAAGCCGAGCACGATTATCTGGGTGATGTGATCGCCGCACTCCTCTCCGGCAAACAACCCGCGATTGCCCACGCGGAACCCGTCGGCTGCTTGATCGGCCGGAAGTTGAAGGCGGACGAGACAAGTCCGGTCACTTACAGCGGTCACATCGCCAAGATCATCAATGAGCGTTGTGTAAACTGCCATCGCCCCGGTGAGATCGGGCCGTTCTCCTTGACGAGCTACGAAGAGACCGTGGGCTGGGCGGAAATGATTAACGAGGTCGTGGCCGACGGTCGGATGCCCCCCTGGCACGCTAACCCCGCACATGGCAAGTTCCGCAATGATGTGCGGCTCAGCGCTCAAGAGAAGCAGCTAGTTCAACAATGGGTGGAGCATGGCGCGCCGCAGGGCGATCCGAAGTTGCTGCCTCCCGCGCCGAAATTTGTCGAAGGTTGGCAGATCGGCGAGCCCGATTTGGTCGTCTATATGTCCGACAAGCCCGCTTCGATTCCAGCCAAGGGAGAAGTGCGCTATCAGTTCTACTCCGTCGATCCGGGCTTTAAGGAAGACAAGTGGGTCATTGCCGCTGAATGCCGGCCGGGCAATCGCGCGATTGTGCATCACATCATTTTGGGCCTTCAACAAGGTGGTGGCCGCGGCCGCCAGGTGGGAGATGTCCATTCCGAATGGCTCACCGCGACGGCGCCCGGTGCGCGGCCGCTCGTGCTGACCGATGGCCATGCGAAGCTGATTCCCGCTGGCTCCAAACTCGTCTTTCAACTGCACTACACGCCCAACGGCACGCCGCAAACGGACCGCAGCAGCGTCGGCCTGATTTTCACCGATGCGAAGAATGTGAAGCATCAAGTCGGCACCGATCAGGCCGGCAATCGCGGCATCCGCATCCCCGCGGGAGAAGCCAACTACAAAGCCGAGGGGTTGCAGAACTTCAGCCGCGATATGAACCTACTCGCATTCTTCCCGCACATGCACCTTCGCGGCAAGTCGTTTCGGTACACGGCCGTCTATCCCGATGGCCAGGAAGAAATTCTGCTCGATGTCCCCCGCTATGACTTTGCCTGGCAGAACGCCTATGAATTGGCGGAACCGAAGTTGATGCCCCGCGGCTCAAAACTCCGCTGCGAAGCCGTGTTCGATAACTCGGCCGCGAACCTTGCCAATCCTGATCCAACGTCCGCCGTGCGGTGGGGGGATCAGACCTGGGAAGAAATGATGATCGGCTATTTCGACGCCACGCCGGCGGAAAGCAAAGCCATCGTTAGCGCCGGTTCACGTCTCAAACAGTTTGAGGAACTCGCCGCAAAGCAGCCCTCCAAACTCTCGCCCGAATTGCGAGCGCTGGCGAAAGAGGCACTCACTTCCGACGAAAAACTGATTGCGTTCGGCGTCGAGCTACGCAAGTCCGTGCCGCAGGTCGATCGGGTTTGTTGGACCTCCGTCGAAGGCGACAAGCTGAACATCGTCCGAGTGGCCCAAGAGGCCGCCGCGACGAAAATCGTTGGCGGTTCCGGCCGTCAAGTCACTGCAGCGCTGACTGCCGTGGCCGGCTATGCCAAGAAGACGGAGCCGGTCGTGAACAATAAACTCTCGGCCGAACGACCGCTCGATTTGCAGTTCATGGCTCGCGTTTACAACTCCAGCGTTCACATTCCGACCAAGATCGGCGAAGCCGTCGGCACCGTCAACTTCTGGAGCACCGAAGCCGCCGCCTTCCCGCCGGAAGCAGTGGCGGTGTTGAAAGAAGTCGCGGATTTGCTGAAGAAGCCATAGTATTCATCACTCTCCGCCGTGATGACTCCTCACGCGCAGCGTGAGGAGCATCTAAACTGGGTGAATGCCCGCGCTCCCCATCTACCTCGACAATCACGCCACCACCCGCGTCGATCCGCGCGTGGTCGAGGCAATGCTGCCGTACTTCACGCAGGTCTATGGCAACGCGGGCAGCACCAGCCATAGCTTTGGCTGGGAAGCAAAAGCCGCCGTCGATGACGCCCGCGGCCGGATCGCCGCGGCTATCGGCGCGAGCGACCGCGAGATTGTCTTCACCAGCGGCGCGACCGAGAGCAACAACCTGGCCATCCGCGGCCTCGCCGAGCGAACACGCCGCCGCGGCAATCACATTGTCAGCGTGACCACCGAGCATAAAGCGGTTCTCGATCCCCTCAAGAAACTCGCGCGTAAAGGATTTGAAGTCACGCTCTTGCCCGTGGCGCAAGTCGGCAATCCACTCGCGGGACGCATCGAACTTGCTCAAATCGCCGCCGCGATTCGCGATGACACTTGCCTGGTAAGTGTGATGCTCGCCAACAACGAAATCGGCGTGATTCAGCCGATTGCCGAGATCGGCGTCATCTGTCGCGAGCGGGGCGTTCCCTTCCACTGCGATGCAACGCAGGCCGTTGGCAAAATGCCCGTCGATGTGACGGCGCTCAATGTTGATCTGCTGTCCTGCACTGCTCACAAGATTTACGGCCCCAAAGGCATCGGCTGCCTCTACGTCCGCCGCGGCACACGACTCGAAGGCCAGATCGACGGCGGTGGTCAGGAGCAAGGTCTTCGCAGCGGCACGTTGCCGGTCTCAAGCATCGTCGGTTTCGCCGCTGCAATTGATCTCTGCCTGGCGGAGCTATCCACGGAGCCACTTCGCCAGCATCAGTTACGCGAAAGATTGTTCACTCAACTGCAAGCCGCATTACCTGATTTAGTCATGAACGGCCCGCAGTTACCTGCAGCAGATGACCTCTTCTCCACGCGCCTGCCGGGCAATCTCAATCTCGCCTTCCCTTATGTTCAGGGCGAAGCACTGATGATGAGCATGCGCGACATCGCCGTCTCAAGCGGCAGCGCGTGTACGTCGGCCAATCCCGAACCGAGCCATGTCCTCCGGTCCATCGGCCAGACGGAAGACCTGACCCTCGCCAGCCTCCGCTTCGGACTCGGCCGCTTCAACACGGAGGAAGAAATCGACTTCGCCGCCCGCGCGGTGATTGAAAACGTCCGGCGATTGAGGCAACTTAGCAGTCTGATGAAATGACCACGACCTCTTTGAAAGAGCGATTTGCATGACTGACTCCACACCGACCCGCCGCGACTTCTTGTGCATGACCGGTGCTACTTTCGCCGCGCTCACCACTGCAAATACGCTCGCTCAAGAAACAGCCAAACCGCCGCGTAAGAAAGTCATCCTCACCGACGAGGGCCGGCGCGTGCATTCCGCCGGCTATGTCTTCGATGGCCACAACGACTTGCCTTGGGAAATGCGGAGTAAGGCCGATAGTTCGTTCACCAAGCGGGACATTGCGGTCTCGCAGCCGGAGATGCACACCGATATTCCCCGGCTGAAGGAAGGCAACGTCGGCGCGCAGTTCTGGAGCGTTTATGTTCCTGCCGAGACCGCCAAGGACCGGACGGCGCTGTCACAAACGATCGAACAGATCGAACTAGTGCGGGCCATGATTGCTCGGTACCCGCAGACCTTCGCCGCCTGCACGACGGTTGCGCAAATTGAAGCGGCGAGAAAGGAAGGAAAGATCGCCTCGCTGATCGGCGTTGAAGGCGGCCATTGCATTGAAGACTCGTTGGAGAATCTCCGCCGCCTGAAGAAGCTCGGCGCGGGGTACATGACGCTCACGCATAGCGACACGCTGGGCTGGGCTGATGCCGCGACCGACACCGCCAAACACAAAGGCCTGACGCCGTTCGGCGAAGAGGTCGTCCGCGAGATGAATCGCCTGGCGATGCTGGTCGATCTGTCGCACGTCAGCGACGACACGATGCGAGCGGCCATCAAGGTCAGCAAATCGCCGGTCATCTATTCGCATTCGTCCGCCCGCGCCATCGCCAATCATCCGCGCAATGTGCCGGATGATATTCTCAAGCTCGTGCAGCAGAACGGCGGCGTGGTGATGGTCAACTTTTTCTCCGGCTTCATCGTGCCCGAGTCGGCCAACATTCTCGCGGAAATGTTCGCCGTCTCGCGCGAGCTGCGAGCGAAGTTTCCGTTAGAAGAAGACTACCGCCGCGAGCGCCGCAAATGGGAAGTTCGCAATCCCTATCCCGCCGGCGATGTCCACGATGTGGTCGATCACATTGAGCACATTGCCAAAGTGGCGGGCAAAGGGTCCGTCGGCATCGGTTCCGATTACGACGGCATCACGAAGACTCCGGCGCAGCTTGAAGACGTCTCCACTTACCCGCTCATCACCCAAGAGTTGCTCAACCGCGGCTGGCAGGCTGCGGACATTCACGCCCTGATGAGCGGCAACATCCTGCGCGCGATGAAGCGGGCGGAGGAAGTTGCCGCGGAGATGAAGTAAGAACTACATCGGCCCGAATCGCTCATCGTTCCCCTGTCCGACCGCGTTGTAGTCCGGAGGTGATATGCCCGGCGGGTTATCAAGCACTTCGGCAGTCTCCCAGCAGAAATCATCGTCACCCGTGCTGCCGAACAGATCGTCGTTGGCACCATCGTGCGTGATGGTCCCCAGGGACGTGCGATTGCTCGCAGCGCTCCATTGCACGAGCAGCGTCAACAAGGCCGCGTCATTGTCGGCTGGGTTTGAATAACGCGTCGCTGCGAAGGTGGAGGTACTCGCAACGGACGTCCACGAGCTGTTTTCATTGACGACGCTGCCGCTGACGAGCAGATCATTCCCGTCGCCGCCATCGAGCAGATCCGCCCCCATTCCGCCGAGCACCACATCATTCCCGCTGCCGCCATAGAGCTTGTCGTCATTTGCGCCGCCGCTGAGCAAGTCGTTGCCATTGCTGCCTCCCAGCGTGTCGTTACCAGCGCCGCCGTACAGCCGATCATCACCGTCGCTGCCATCCAGCGAATCATTCCCCTGCCCGCCGGAAGCATAGTCATTACCCGCGCCGGCGGAGACCGAATCGTCGCCGCCACCGCCATAAAACACATCATTGCCGCCGAGCGCACTGAGCGTGTCATTGCCACCCGCCACGGCATCTTGCGGCACGGGTTGGGAAAGCGTCGGGGCATCATCCCCCCAAATGACATTGTCGCCGCTGCTCCCATTGATCCGGTCATTCCCCAATCCGCCTGAAAGGAAATCGTTCTGCGTCGAGCCACTGAGCACGTCATCGCCGGCTTCGCCATGAAACTCGACCGGCACGGTCAGGTTGCTCGCGTTCAGCGAATCGCGGCCATCGCGCCCGTAGGCAATGACTTTGGTCATCACCGTGGTATAGGCCGCAATCGTCGGAGTGGCCCGCGCCAGCACGCGATTCTGATTGGTTCCCTGCGGCGCACGACTGACGAGGATCATGTCACCAGCCGCAACGTCTGAACCGCGGAGATACAGCCCACCCATATCCAGGCTCGTGAGTGTTGCCGGCGCTCCATCGGCGAGATTGATATCCTCGATGTTCGCGAAATCAACGGACATGTAGCCCGTGGCCAACACTTGCCCGGGAATGGTCCCCACGGCTAGCGGGCGAGTCAGCGGGACGCTGGAGACATCCAAGTTCAGTACATCGCCCACAGTATCACCGGCGGGGAAGGCCACGCCGGTCGGATCGCCGCCGTTGATGGTCATGAGCGTGGTCGGCGACGGTGCGATCTTGATAGCCATCGTGCCGAAGGTGTCATTGCCCGCTTCACCGTTCAAAATCAACGCCGGCAGATTAAGGGGCGAGGTGACGACGAATGAATCGCCACCCATACCTCCGTTAATGGTCACGTTCTGCAGCAGCGTTGCGGGCGCATCGAGCATCGTCACGCCGTCGATCACGACCTCGATGTTACCGCCGCCATCTTGCCGCACCTCGATGACGTTATCGACACCCGCGGCTACAATGACCGGAGTGGAATCGAATCGCAGCGCGACGCTGTTGCTGGTATAGACGGTTTCCAAGGGAATACCGTTGAACAGAAACTCGCTCGCGGTGAACGTTCCGCTTACGCTGCCGCTGGCTTGCACGATAGTGAACACGTCAGCAAAGGCAGGAATGTAGCTACCGCTCAGGATCAGATCGACGCCGGCAAGCGTCACGTTGCCCGTCACATTCAGCCGATCGTATCCGCTGCCGGCCGTGGCGCCGTTGATGTCAATTCGCAGATCATCACTGGGCGCGATGGTCGCGCTGCCGGTATTCAAAATGCCGCTGCCGCCAATCGGACCGGGAGCAACATTGCCGCCGGCTTGCACGCTGACGGTGCCATTCACGGTGCCGCTGCCGCCCAACGTGCCACCGCTCTGAATGGTGACATCCGGATCGCTGACGCCGTTCGCCAGGCTGCCGTTGATGAGCAAGGTCGCATTGGTCGTGACGCTGGCATTAAAGTCGGGCAGCGCATTGACAACGATTACATCCGACGCGCTGCCGCGATTGATCGTTAGCGATGTGGTGGGATTCGAGAAATTGGTAGAGACAAATGCGACGGGAGCCGAGCGCAAAGTTGACAAGCCATTTCCGCTGCTGCCATCATCCTCCAAAACAGCCTGCACGCCGCCGCTGCTGGGCAAGTTGACAATCATGCTTATGACAGTGCCGCCATCCGTGATTTGCTCAAGACCGCCGAAGGTGATCGTCCCCTGACTGCTGAGTGCGAGGCTTCCCGCGATCGGACTGGTGTAATTGTAGGTTGCGGTTCCATGCGCCCCGCTGACCAACACTAACCGATCTCCCACGGCGCTTGTCTGTCCGCCGCCGTTGAACACGACACCTGCGGTTGGCAGCGGATTGCCGTTCGTCGAATCGATGGTCAGCCGGTCATTATCATTCGACCCGGTCACGTTCACCGCGTGGGTATCGGCGACGGGCACTTCGTTCAAGAGTACGCCGTTCACGAACACCTGCCGCATGGTGCCGAGCGCGTTGAGGGTGAGCAGGATGTCATCGGCGACGCTGTTGTTGCCGCCGGCGAGATTCATATCGACATCAAAGTCGCCCACGCCTGTAACCGTGACAGCGACCGCGGCGGAGTCGGTGCCCACACCCGCTTCGCTGACGCTGTAGTTGAAAGTGTCATTCGCAACCTGGCCGGCGATCAGCGCTTGAGCCCGCGCGGACGCATTCGGGTTATAGGTGACGTTGCTGCCTGCAAACGAGAGCCCAGCACCCAGCGCACTGGCGGCATCGACACCGGAGATGACCGGGTTCGAGTTGAGCCGAATCGAAAAATCGACCGAGGCTCCATCATTGCCGTGATCTCCGCTGGGGCCCACGGCCACGAACACTCTATCTCCTGCCAGCATCACTCCCAGGTTCTGATTGAACGTGGTGACTGCGCCTGATTGCGGAATCACTTGCGTGGTCTTCAAAATATTGTTGACATACACCCGCAACGCCGCCGCCGTCAGTGTGAGTAAAGGTGCTGTCGGTAATTGAGTAGTTGCCATTCGCGGGAACCGCAAATTCGGCAATTGCATATCGATCAACGCCCGCGCCCTGAGCAGTGCCGCCGCCGGGATGCACTCCCGTGGCGGAGAGGAATGCATATTGACCATTCCCGGCCGCCGGCAAACCGGGTACGCCATCGACGTCGTAGGTACTTGCGCCGGTCCACAGCATGTTCGTGTAATTCGTCAGCGTCCCAATCGCGCCGCCGGAATTCCACTTATAGCCCAGCCGGCTTTGGGTGTCGGACCTTGAAAATCATCACGATAGTCGGCAATCAGCAGGTTGCTGATCACATCGTTGCTGATCACATCGTTGTTGAGAACATCGATATTGATGGGCGTATTCGCCGTCGTCGCTGCCGAGTCGTTCTGGGCATCGGGCGCATCCGGCGCGCCGATTACCGTCACGGGAAACAGCGTGCTGCCGGTGCCGCCGCCGGGCAGCACGTAGTTCACGCTCACCGAGTCATTTGCCGTTTGGCCCAAGCTCA
>JAYTUF010000264.1:0-2268 GCA_043744755.1 Anatilimnocola sp. | reverse complement strand
ACGCGTCGAAGGTTCCCGCCCCGCTTATGCCGAGCAACCTGATCCTGCCTGGCGCGGGATGCGCGTGGAATATGCAACGGCGATGACGCAGTTCCGCGATCACAGCCGAGAGCTCGATCCGGAAGGTTGTTTAGGCGTCGTCGATGTCGCGAAAGACTCCGCCGCTTGGAAGGCGGGCTTCCGCCCTGGGGATTTCATCAGCCACGTTGGCAAGTCGCGAGTAACCACCCCCAAGCAGTTTTATCTGGCAACGGCCGATCTGCGCGGCGGCGTTTCGCTCAAACTGAGCGGCCTGATCACGGGTAACGACACGCGCACCATTGCTGCCGAGTAGCGCCCTTGAAGTCCACGACCGCCCTGCTCATCGCCGCCGTCGTTGTCGGCACTCTCCTGCGCGGGTACCAGGCGGGCGAAAGTCTGTGGCTGGACGAGTTGCATACTTCTTGGTCCGTGCATGGATCATTGAGCGAAGTCACCGAGCGCGCGATTGAAGGCAATCAGTCGCCCCTCTACTTCTGGCTCGCCTGGTTTTTTGCGCGGCTGCCGCTGCCTCCGGAGATCGCCCTGCGATTGCCCAGCCTGCTCGCCGGGTGCGCACTTCCGGCGGCGATGTATTGGCTGGCCAAGAAGCTGATCCCAGCGAGCGACACAGCTCAAGAGAACACCGTCCCGCTTTTGGCCGCGTGGCTCACGGCCATCGATCCGATTGGCATCTTTTATTCGCAGGAAGCGCGACCATACGCGCTCGTGCAATTGATCTCCATCATCCATATCGGACAACTGCTCATGATCCTGGAGCGACGGGCCTGGCGGCCACGCCTGCTGTGGATCATCAGCGGCGCATTGTTGGTTCACCTCCATTACACGGCGGGCCTGTTGGTGGTCGCCGAGATCGTGGCAGTGTTGTGTTTGGCTCTCATCGCCGCAATGCGTGCGCAAAGCACACTGACGGTTGCGCCAAGTGACGAGGTGCTGGACCTCCTCGTCACTTGCTGGCTCGATTTAGGATTGCTGATCGTACTGCTGCTCCCCGCGGTTCCGGGAATGCTGGCGGTTGCCGAGCGGCGTGGCAATTGGGACAGTTTCGTCCGACCACAACCTGGGATCAGCATCTTCCAACTTTACCCCTGGACACCGGCTGTCATCGCGCTAGTGGTACTGAATCAGTGGCGCGAGACTGTTTCGCATAGAGCCCTGGTGCTGCTCACTTGCTGGTTGCTCGTGCCGTTGGTGGTTGCCTGGACCACGACGCAACTGCACATTGCGCCGCTGTTTCATAAGCGGTTTCTACTCGCGTCCTGGCCGGCATCCATTCTCGCGGCAGCGGCTTGCGTGCGATTGGGGACCAATGCGGCGACACAGTCCGTGATTGTCGGAGTGATACTCGCGATAGCGGTCGCGAATGGTGGCTTGGTAAGCAACTGGTTGCATCAGGGGAAAGTCCTGAATGAACGAAGGGAGGACTGGCGAAGCGCCGTTGTCGCGCTTGCTGCGGCCCGCAAAGAATTGCCAATTCCGGTTCTGCTGCGGAGCAGGTTGATTGAAGCGGATGAACTGCCGCAGCGAACCGATCCGTTGTTTCGTGAATATTGTTTGTCGCCGGTGCGCGGAATGTACCGGATCGACGGCGATCAAGTGTATCCGCTAACGACAAACAAACCCGGGCAACTCTTGCCCGAAACTCGCGACGCGCTGCGGGGGCAGGACAGTTTCTGGCTCTTGATTAAGGAAGCTAATCAAACTCAGCGAGCGCAATTGCTGATCGACTTGCGACAGTCCATTGAAGACGAGCAGGTTTGGACTGTCGATCCGCCGCTGGATTTTGGCAACGTCTATCTGCAGCAGATACACCTGCGGCAGACGTCAGTTCTTGCCGACTGACTTGATGACCACCGTTGCCGAACCCTGATTATCGGCTAATTTCGCGGGCGAATCGTTCAGGCACAGATAGAGCGTCCCGGTCTTCATCGGAGTAATCTTGCTCTTCAGGCCAATGACGGCGGGATTGGCCAGCGGCGTGATGCCGTTGTCTGATAGCGATGGATCGTTGACGGCCGCGAGCAAGATGCCCAGCGGCTTGCCTTGATGATATTCGAGCGTGATGCCACCCGGCTCAGACCACCAGGGCTTCGGTTCGCGGGCGAGTGAATAACGGCCGGTCGCGGTCAGTTCATAGGTCTGGCCCGCTTCGAGTTGCACGGCCGTCGATTGCCAGTAACGATCGGCAGCCACCTTGATGGTTGCCCCACCCGCAGCCAGCGGTTGAGC
>JAYTUF010000263.1:0-8762 GCA_043744755.1 Anatilimnocola sp. | reverse complement strand
GCCGAGGGAGGTGTACAAATCGGAGCGAGAGAGGTGGTCGAGAATCATTTCATACCGCTGGGGTCGGTTCTGAGGCCCGGTTGAATAATTCGCAATATGACAGATTTGATCGATGAAACCAATTCGGTCCCGCGCGCCGCCGTCTACTACTATCGCCCGATCGCGACACGTCTCCCCCCCAACTGGCGAAATCGTGCTAAATAGATTGCCACTTAGCGACCGTAAGATAGATTTGTTCCGGCTGAACTGGACTGGGCAGTAAGTTTCAGCGGCGGTAGAGGCAAGTATGATTCCAACGCGTATTAAACGCCAAAGCAGGCGGCTGGGCTTTACGCTAGTCGAAGTCCTGATGGTTGTTACTGCCCTTTCGATCATTGCCGGCGTGGTCGTCCCGCAAGTTGGCTCGGTGATCGACGAGGCGCGGCATGCCACGATGCTGGCTCAGTTGAATCAATTGACCTCGGCTATCGAGCGATACCAACTCGATCACGATGGGCGAGCGCCCGATCAGTTAGTGAGTCGCTCTCTACCGCAACTCGTCAATCATACCAACCTCGCTGGGAATGTGGGGACCACAGCCAACTACCCATTAGGGCCTTATGTGCGGAACCAAATGCCGCTGAACCCGTTGAACGATACCAGCGAGGTGTTCCGCAGCAACAGTGCGCCGCCTGCGAACCTCGGCAATCGCGTGGGGTGGGTCTATCATCCGGAAACGGGGCAAATCTGGGCTGGGTTGTATCAAGGTTCCGTGCCCGCCAATTTGGCTGCCGGATCTTAGCTTTTGGTCGCCTCTTGGCTCTACCGATAACTATTCAGCAGTCGCAATGAGGGCCAATACCTGGCCGATGGTCAGGCGATCTTCGGGGCCGACACAGCGCTGCATCAATCGGCCGGTGGCAGGCGCTTCGAGATCAACGGTCACTTCGCCCGCGACTACTTCCAACAAACGGTCGCCATGCACGACTCGGGCGCCTTGCTCGGCCAGCCATGAGCAGGCGAGGATGGGCGTTTCGCCCAAATCGAGATCGGCGAGCAGCAGAGGAACATGCGGCATTTAAGGGAACCAGATTGCGCAGCCGGGGGAGTTGAGGCCCGGCCTTGTACCTTCGGTCGCGTGGCGAGGTCAAGGGCAGCCTTTTTATTCTGCTCCGTGCGACATCACGGGACTTCCTTGCTAACGCGGCGGGCTACCTGGCTTACGGTCCGATTGCGGGAACCAGACGCACGCTGATGAGCTGCAGCGCTCCTTCGCGCCAGGCGCCAGTGGGGCGGAAGGTGAGCGTGTGTTCGCCGCCCCGTTTGATCAGAATGATGTGCGAGTCGCGGACAACGGCTTCCGCGCTGTCCGGCGCGCGGAGCGAGAATAGCTTTTTCTCTTTGTCCCAGGCAATCTCGACTTGCTTGCCGCCGATGCTGGGATGCGCGACGTATTGCATTTCCAACTGGAAGAAGCCCGGCTTCACGAGTTTGAACTGCCACTCGGCGATGTCTTCGGCTGTGGACCAGCGGGAGAGAACTTCACTCGTCCCCACGACCTCGCGCACGACCTGTCCCTCGACCATCGCCGTCGCTGGCGTCAGGTTCAGTTCACCGGAACCTTCTTGCAGCACGACGACGGCCTGCTCCACTGGCGGTGGCCTGAGCTCTGTGGGTTGCTGCGGCTGGGGAGGCATTCTGACTTCGAAGTCTCCAGGTACCTCTGTCCGAGGCAACAGACGACCGATGAGCAGCACGCTGAGAACGCCAATCACGACGAGGATCGCACCCAGGCCCGCGATCAGCGCGATAGTTGGTTGTTTTTTTAGTTTGTTTCCGGGTGGTGAATCAACGCCAACTTCCGGTGAATACGCGGGGGACTCGTAGTGGGGAACACGTCGCGGTGGCAACGAGATGGCGGGTTGAACCGTCAACGCCGCGGGATCCCACCCGGGCGGCATGATGTCTTCCAGCTTCCGTTTCGGTTTGGGCGGCGCAGCCGTGGCGGACGGACCTGCGGGCGGCGGATAGAGTAATTGGTGCAACGCTTGATCGTAGGCCGGCTTGCTCACTGGGTTGAGCAAACAGATCTTGGCTCTCGCTAGTTCATTCAGCAGCTTGTGCGTAAACGCGCCGCGGGGGCCGGTTTGATACTGCCGGATCAGCGTCATCCGGTGGTCGGCGGCCGCCGCGATGCGGGCTGGATCGGCTTCAAACAGCGTCAGCCCCAAGAGCGCGTAATGATGCACCGGGCCAGCGCTAGGATCGATCCCCAGCCAGTGCAAATACGGATCGAACACTTCGGGAGGGCCGGCCATACGAGCTAAACCATCGATCCCGCGAACATCGTCTGCGCCCGGTCAGGCCCGACGGAAACCACTTCCACGGGTTTGCCGATAAGTTCTGTTACGCGATCAATATATTTTCGAGCGCCAAGAGGCAGGTCGGCAATCCGGCGGATTTTCGTCACATCGGTTTGCCAGCCGGCAATCGTTTCATACACGGGGACCACGCGGCGCAGATCATCGACATGGCTGGGGAACTGCTTCGTTCGCTGGCCATCGATTTCATACTCGGTGCAGATTTTGATCTCGGGCAACAGGCTCAGCACGTCCATCATCATCAGTGAGATGCAATCGATGCCGCTCAGCCGCGACGTATATCGCACCGCCACCGCATCGAACCAACCACACCGCCGCGGTCGGCCGGTGGTCGTGCCATATTCTCGGCCTAATTCGCGAATCTTGTTGCCCATCTCATTATTCTGCTCGGTCGGAAAGGGTCCGCCGCCAACGCGAGTGGTGTACGCCTTGCAGACACCGATGACTTTGGTGATCCACTTCCCCGGCACGCCCGAGCCGGCCGAAACACCGACGCCCGAGGCATTGCTGCTCGTCACATAGGGGAACGTGCCGTGGTCAATATCGAGGAGCGAACCCTGTGCCCCTTCAAACAGCATCCGCTTGCCCGCTTCGACATTATCGAGCAAGTAGGCCGTCGTATCGGTGACGAACGGTTTCAAGCGCGCTGCATATCCGCTGTATTGATCGAAGATTGCTGCCCCATCGAGCAGATCGGCCGTACTGCCGAGCGCGGCCAGGAAACGATTCTTCACAGCCACGATGTGCTCGACTCGCTCGCGAAAGTCTGCGCGGAACATGTCGCCCAGTCGCACCGCGTGCAATCGGCCGACCTTGTCGCCATAGCAGGGTCCGATGCCGCGGAGCGTGGTGCCGATGCTCTCGCGGTCGCCGGTCCCTTCGTTCCGCAGTCGGTCTTCGGCAATGTGCCAGGGAAACACGACATGGGCCCGGTCGCTGAGCATCAGATTCTCGGCCACCCGCACCCCCTGCGAGGCCAGTGAATCCAGCTCTTGCAGAATCGTGGGCGGGTTGATGACCACGCCGGGCGTGACGACGTTCATCACGCTGGGGGAGAGAATGCCGCTGGGAATGTGATGCAGCTTGTAAGTTTTGTCGCCGACAACGACGGTATGTCCGGCGTTGGATCCTCCTTGATAGCGCACGACAATATCGAAACGCGAAGTCAGCAAATCGACGAGCTTCCCCTTCGCTTCGTCCCCCCACTGCAACCCAATCACGCACGTACCAGACACGCAGGCGCACCTTTATCTAGCGAACGAAACCGGAGCGGATGGCTCCAGGCAAACATCTTACTCTGACCGCTGACCCGCAGACGGTCAAGGCGGAGAGAGGGGCAATATCACGAGGATGGCGGCATGAAGTTTCGAGCGATTGCTACTGGCATTTGACTTGCCAGTGCGATGACGAGAGGTCAAAATGGAGGCGTACGACAAGCCAACCCAACTCTCCGGTGGTCAGTCCCATGTTCGACCACATTACGTCCGATGTTGCCATTCTGGCCGGCAAACCAATTATTCGCGGCACGCGAATTAGCGTGGAAATGATCCTGGAGTGGATCGCATCCGGCGCGTCGCGAGACGATATCGTCCGCCGTAACGCCCACCTGACGGTTGCGGACATTGAACAAGCGCTGGGCTATGCCGCCGCGGCGGCAAAAAACGATGTCTTGCTTACGATGCCCATAGCACGATGAAACTCTGCGAGTTTGGACTGCTAACCGACGAGAATATCGATTCGGATATTGCCGACTGGTTGACGGCCATCGGTTTCGACGTACTCGATGTGAAACGAGCCCGCCTACAGGGCACGACCGATGTTGATTTGATGCGACGCGCGTTCGCTGAAAATCGCATCATCGTTACTCACGATGCTGATTTCGGAACTCTGGCGATGCTCCAGGGTGAACCGGTTGTCGGCCTGCTCTTTCTCCGGCCTGGCCATATCGCCCCTGCGTTTACGATTGGAACACTATCGACCGTGCTTACAACCGATCCCGAAGTGACGCCACCGTTCATCATCGTCGCGAGACGCGCCGCCGACCAAGTCGCAATCCGCATTCGCCAATTATCGCCTGGATGAAATGAGCAACGGGAATTGCATCCGCAAGCCACTTGAGTGGTCAAGAGCGTTTTCCAACTCTGGGCAACCGTACCTTTTGACATTGCGGGCAGAAAAACGTGGCTCGCTGCGCTTGCACGACGCGGATGATAACTTGCGACGAGCAGCTCTGACAGGGTTCTCCCTCCCGGTCGTAGACCCGATGTTGATTTTGATATCCGCCGGCCTGATTGAGAGCGTTGCGATAGGTGCCGTCGGAGAGGGTCGAGCCTTCGTGCAGAATTGCGAGTTGCAGCACTTCCAGCAACCGGCGTTGAATCTCTTGCCAGTCGGCAGCCTTCAGTTTCTTACAAGGCTTGGCGGGATGAATGCCCGCCAGATGCAGAATTTCCGAAGCATACAGATTGCCAACACCGGCTACCGCTCGTTGATCGAGCAACGCAACTTTGATTGCCCGCTGGCTGCTGCCCAGCCGTTCCTGCAATTGGGTGGCGGAGATTAGCAGCGCATCAGGGCCGAGCTTCTTGTCATTGAGTTCCGCGGCGAGGCGTTCGTTGCTCAGCAGCCGCACACTGCCGAGGCCGCGGCGATCCCAGTAATAGATGGATCGAATCGCACAGCCCGTCAGATCAAGCCGGAACCGCAAATGTTCCTGTGACGGCGGCTCGCCCAGCAGCACCAGCCCGGTCATCCGCGGTTCAAACACCAGCGCTTGATCGCCCGCCAATCGCACGACGACGCGTTTCCCCAGCCGATCAACGGCCAGTACCTTTTTCCCTTTGATGGCTGCTGACAATTCATCCGCCGGCGGTTCCATTCGGATCGGTTTGCGTGGACATGGCAGAGCAACCGCGCCGCGCACCTTGCCGCCGACAATCCCCAAGATCCCCCGGCGCATCGTCTCGACTTCGGGCAGCTCGGGCATGGCAGGACGCGGCTTTCTGGCGTGAGGAAGATCGCTCCATTGTATCGCGCGAGTCGTAGCTCAAGATGCCCGACCAAGCGAGGCACTCTGGAAGCGAACTGCACCGGAGGCTAAACTCAAGAAATCACCGGCCGCTTGGTGAAATTGGCAGACACGCAAGACTTAGGATCTTGTGCCGAAAGGTGTCCGGGTTCAAATCCCGGAGCGGCCATTACGTTTCAGCGTCAGCACTTACGGTCGCTTGCTCGGTTTTCTGCTCTGCCGAGCCGCGGGCAACTGTACCTAGGTACGCTGCGATGCGTTGCCCCTGGTCCTGCGCCCGGTCCCGCAGATAGTAACTCCCGGTCGTCGTGAAACTGGCGTGACGCATGACGACTTGCAGATCCCGCGGCGGGAGTCCCGCGTCAGCCATACGTTACAAACCGCTTCGCAAAACTCATGGCGTTCTCCTTTCGTGTCGCTTGTGATAAACGACATCAGGAAGGCTGAACGCCAGTTTTGCAATCAGCCCCACTTTAGTTGCGGCCAAGCCGCGTTAGTTCTTTTCTCGTACGACTCTTTCATTCGCAACTCTCCTCCGGCTGACTGCCGACGCACGCTGACCCCTTTATTTCCCTCTTAAGGTAGGCGCCGCTTTCGCGCCGAGGTGTTATGCAACTTGTGCTAGAACAGGTGACGGGACCAACCGACGAAGCCCGCGTGTTGATTGCTGAACTGGATGCTGAGCTAAGCGGGCCTTACGAACCGCAGCAGCACCACGGCTTGAGCATTGAGAGAGTGTTTCAGCCGGAGGTTTTGTTCTTCGTCGCCCGCGAAGGTGGCGTGCCAGTCGGTTGCGGCGGCATTGCCATGGAAGCTGGCGTCGCGGAGGTAAAACGCATGTATGTGCGTCCCGCGGCTCGAGGTCGCAACATCGCCCAGACCCTGCTCGCCCACTTGGAAGAAGTAGCCAAAGTCCGCGGCGCGACTCGACTTGTCTTGGAAACCGGCGATGTTCAATTCGCGGCCATCCGCTTCTACGAACGGGCAGGTTTTACCCGCTGCGCCCCGTTCGGCGATTATGCGGCGATGGCCGAAAATGCGATCGAACGGAGCCTGTTTTTCGAGAAGCGAATTGGGTGAGAATGCAGCTTTTGATTGTAACGCCGAATCGCTGTTCAATGGCGACAACTACTTCGACGCAGTCCATCCCCATCGCGGCCTTACCTGTTTTCTTACGTCACTTCGCGGGTTGAAAGTCCGCAGAGCCGAACTGCCAGAGCAGAAAGGCCCAGATGTCGGCTTGCTCGGCTTGGCGCTGGTCGCGCGTCGAGCCGATGCCGTGGCCGGCGTGATAATCGACGCGGAACAACACCGGCTTGCCGCTCGCGGAGGCCGCTTGCAGGCGGGCGGTGGTCTTGGCAGAAATCCAAGGTTCGACGCGCGGGTCATTGGCTCCGTGCGTGAGCAGCACGGCGGGATATTTCACGCCATCCCGAATGTGATGCAGCGTGCTCATGGCCAGCAGACCGCGGAACTCATCCGCTTTGGTGGTGGTGCCAAACTCGGGCACGTTGGGCGGACCATTGAGCGTCGTCTCGAACCGCAGCATATCGGTGCAGCCGACGGAGATGTGGGCCGCGGCGAACAGATCGGGCCGCTCGGTGATCGACCGGCCGATCAGAATGCCGCCCGCGCTGCCACCTTCACCGGCCAGCTTCGCTGGCGACGTATAACCGGCTTTCACCAGGTGCTCGGCGCAGGCGCTGAAGTCTTTCCAGGTATTCGGTTTGGTCAGCTTGCGACCCGCGTGATGCCACTCCTTGCCGAACGCGCCGCCGCCGCGGACATGCGCGACGGCCAGCACTCCGCCCCGCTCCAGCCAGGCGAGGTCGGTCGGGTCATAGCGCATGGAGGCGGTGAAGCCATACGCGCCATAGCCCGAGAGGAGCGTCGGGTTCGAGCCATCCAGGCGAATGTCTCGCCGATGAATGATCGAGAGCGGAATCTTCACGCCGTCATGACTGGGGACCATCACTTCCGTCGAAGTGAGCCATTCGGGCGCATCGAACTTGCCCGGCGGCAGCAGTTCCGTATCCGTCAACTGGTTCGTGATGGGATCAAACTGATAAAGCTGCCCCGCGCGAGTCCACGACCGCGTGCTGAGATAGATGCCCGGCAGGTCGGCCCGCGCAGCCGCAACGTGGGCAGCCGGTTCTGCCGCGGGAAGGTTGAGCATTTCGCGCGATGCATCTTTGGCAAACGGCACGCGGAGAATCTTGTTTGGCACTCCGGCCAGCACGCCGACATATAGCGCATCCTGAGCCACCGCCAGCGAATCAATCACATGCTCGCTCGCCGGCACAATCACTTCGGCGGCTGGAAAATCGGGCTTGGTGAGCGAGGTGCGAACGATCTTGAACCGCGGCGCTGCCTGGGCCGTGAGGAGATAGATGTCGTCGCCGCGGACGGCGAATTCCGTCACCAGGTCGGCGCGGCCGCAGATTTTTGTCCAGCGCACTTCGGGCGAACCGAGCTGCGACAGTCGCGCCGCGTAGAGCGTGATATCCGTTTCATCGCCGTGCTTGATCTGTCCGATGGCCCATTCCGAACCCAGCGGCACGATGACCGCGGGGAAATCCATCTCCGTCATCACGGGCGAACCCGGCGCACTGCTGGCAAACACCATGACATCTTCGGCCGGATCGCGATTCAGTTGATGCAAAAAAGCTTGCGTGAATTTGTAGCCTTCCGTGGCTGGTGCGTCGGCGGCCAACTGGCGGCGGCGACTGTAGACAAAACTCATGCCGTCCGGCAACCAGGCCGGGAGTGCGTATTCGGCTTCCAGGCGGTCGATCTGCTCGGGCAGGTCCTGTCCCGTCCGCAGATCAAAGGTCTTCAGCGTCGTGAGTTCCGAACCCGAGGCAGCGAAGCCATAGATGACCTGGTTGCCGTCCGGCGAGACGCGATAAAAGCTCAGCGCGAAGTGGCCGCCATCCACGGGTCGGGTGAATTTCTCTGGATCAACGAGCAACCGCTCAGGCCCCTGCAGCCCGTCCCGTACATAAAGCTTGGCTACGTTCTCGGCGGCCAATTGTTTGAAATAAAACAGCTTCCCGCTGGGTAGTCGCGTGAGGCTGTGCAAGGTATAAGGACTCCCCGCATCGAGTTCTCGAATCCGCGCCCGCAGCGCCGCCCGGCCCGGCAACGCAGCCAGCGAACGCTCCGCAAACTCCGCCTGCTGCTTCACCCAGGCCTGCACCTCCGGCTGCTGAAAATCCTCCAAGTACCGATAGGGGTCGGTAATGGCCTGGCCGTGATAAGTATCGACCACTGGCTTCACCGGCGCGACAGGAGGCGGTTCCGCCATGGCAGGGCGATCCATTAGTAAGGAGAAACAGGTAAGTATGAACAGGAGCCTCCCTGCTAGATCGCAG
>JAYTUF010000262.1:0-8764 GCA_043744755.1 Anatilimnocola sp. | reverse complement strand
GCCTGTTTTCGAGGCACTTCGCGACACTCCAGTCCCAAATCCTGAAACGCCTTTCCCTAACCAACGCACGCTGTTCGACTTATAGCCGGACAGTTGTGCTTTCAAATCTCAAATTGCAGATTGACCTACCATGACCAACCGCGTCTTGACCGAATATCGCTACGAAAAACTCACCTGGCCCGAGATCAATGATGCCATTGAACTGGGGCAGGTTTGCATTTTGCCTTGCGGGGCGGTGGAGCAGCATGGGCCTCATTTGCCGCTGGATGTTGATTTGGTTTGTCCCACGGGAATTGCCCGCGGCGCGGGGCTGGAGATTCCCGCGAAAATGAAGGTGCTGCCGATTGTGGCCTATGGCTACACGGGGCATGTGATGGACTTTCCGGGGACCATCAACAACGACTTCGAGCACTTCATGCACCATGTGCTCGATATTACGAAGTCGCTCGCCTATCACGGCTTTAAAAAGATCATCCTGCTGAATGGGCATGGCTCGAACATGCCCAATCTCGATCTCGTCGCGCGGCGGACCAATTTGGAGACCGATGCGGAATGCGTCGTGGCCGCGTGGTGGAATCTACTGACGGTCGATAAAGAATTTCTGCCCAGTTGGCGCGAGAGCAAGTTCCCCGGCGGTTGTGCCCATGCTTGCGAGCTGGAGACTTCGCTGTATATGTATCTCGATGGCGAGAACGTGCGGAAAGACCTGATCAAGAATGGCTTGATTAGTTTTAATCAGGACGCGAGTCCCTTTCAGTGGGTCGATCTCTTTGCGGCGGGACCGGCGTCCGTCATTTCCTGGACTAGCAGTTACAGCGAAACTGGCGTTTTGGGCGAAGCGGAATTGGCGACGCCCGAGAAGGGGCGACGGGCCTATGAAGAGGCCGTCAAGCAACTCGTCCGCTATGTGAGTTGGTTCAAGGATCGGCCCAAGGATGTCCGCCGCGACCGGCATCGCCAACCACCGACGATGCCGATTCCGTGGGGCCAGCGGCCGATTCGCTAGTTACCCTGCGGAGTTTTGGAAAGCAAATCTTTAGCTTCGACCCCGGCTTCGGTGTCGGCCTGCTTTTCGGCCAATTCTTTGAGCTTGAGAACTAGGCCGCGCATTGCCGTCGGACTCGCAGTGCGAGCTCGCTTCTTGAGCGACTCTAGTTCCCTTTGCGCCTGCAGTTGATTCTTTACGGCCTCGTCGGTGGCCAGCGCGGTCTTGGCTTTGTTGACGGCTTCGGGCAATTCGAGCCCTGCATACTGAATCGAAACTGCATTGACCATTTTGTAAGACTTCCACTTTTCGCCCGCGGCAAACGCTTCCTTCGCGGCTTTCACCTCCGTCGCGATTTTTTCTTGCACGATGGTGTTGAGCTTGTCAGCGCCCGCTTTCACGGTGGGATCCTTCGACGTGAGCGCGGCTTTGAGCGGTCCCGCCGCGTTCGTCATCATGCCAAACTCCAGTCCGCGCCAAACGGGAATCAATTGACTGGGAATGCCGGTGGGATCGATGTTCCACTTCGCCCCTTGCAAAGCCCGGTCGGCGGAAGCTTCGGGATTGCGGAAATCGCCCATTTCCAATTTGCCATCGGCCGTGATGACCCGGGCCTGATAGATGTTCTGCAAGCTGATTTCGTTGACTCCTGAATCCTTTTCAAACTGGCGGTTGGCGTCGACGAGAATGGGCCAGGTAAGATTCACTTCGCGGGCGTACTCCATGACGTCTTCACGCGAAGTGCCGGAGTTCACGGCGATGAATACAATCGGCTTGTCCTCATACTTTTTCGCCGTCGCCAGCAAAGCGGGCCATTTCGCGCGGCAGGTCGGGCAGCCTTCTTCGTAGTAATAAACAAAGGCGGCTTTCCCCTTCAGCATTTCCGCCGTCAGCGGTCCCCCGTTGACCCAAACTGAGGGATCGGCCGGCAATATCGGCATGGGCTGGCCCTGCGCCGCGCCGGTTGAACACCAACTCGCGACGGCAACGAGACCCATTCCCAGCGACATCAAAAGGGACAAACGTAACGACATAACTCACCTGGAGAGGACCGGAAATGTTGAGATCGTTTACCACGAGTGCGGCGCACCCACGGCAATGACCGCCTTAAAGTACACCTTTTAGCACCCGGAGTGCCAGTCCTTTCTTGGCGAATCTTTGCTGAGGAACTTATTCGCTCTTCACTGTAATCAACTTATCTTCGGGATTCTCCGAGAGAATCAAGCCCTTGAATTGGACTTCCTGAGCGACGGTGTTGCTGTGCAGTTGCAGGCCGATGGGGCCATCTTCGCACAGTTCGGGCTTGGGGTCTTTCCAGTCGGCGACGTCGGAGCCGTTGACTGCCAGGCGAATGCGGTCGCCGATGGCGAGAATCTCCATCTGGTTCCAGGCCTTGTTGTCCGCCTTCTTGGCTTTGCCGTTGTCTTGATAGATCGAATTGCGGCGATAGAGGTCGTAAAAACCCCAGCCGGAGGGAAACATCACCAGGTGCCCTTGATAAGAATTCTTCTCGCCGTCTTTCTCAAACTTCTTGCCCCATAGCGAGATGCCGGAGTGCATGCTCGACTCGGCTAACTTCCCTTCAAACACCAGGCGGAAGTTGCGATAGTTTTTGGTCGTGAGCAGGTAGTTGCTGACCTTCGGCGCGTCTTCCTTTTCATTGCGGGCGATAATCACGCCGTCTTTCACTTTGAAGTATTCCTTGGTTCCGTCGGCACCAGTATTCCCCTGCCAGCCGGTCAGGTCCTTGCCGTTGAACAATGGCACGGGCTTTTCGCTCGCGGGGAACTTTACCGAGGACGACCAATCATCGGCGGCAAACAGCGTGGCGGGGATCGACAATAGCGACACGATTAACAAAGACGAAGTTGAGCAATTCATCGGGCGTAACTCCCAGAGTGGCGGGCTATGATCGGGCAGCAGAATCAGCCGCAAGTATGGCGGTCGGGCTGGCGTGAAACAATATGGTTGCGGAAACTCGCTTCGGGTTTTGTGTTCCAGCGGGATCGGCGTTACCATCACGACTGCGAATTCTTCTCTCCATGCTCATTTGTGAATCATCGCCATGAATTGTTTACCGCTTGCGTGCCTGCTCGTATTCATCTCGATGGCGACCTCGGTTGCGCCCGCTGCTGATTTTGTCCTCAGAGTCGGCTTCAGCGAGGCAGACATCACGCCGGAGCTAAAGGACGACAAACCGGTTTGGCTGGCTGGATACAGCGCCGGGCGGCGGGCGACGGGCGTGCATGATCCGCTTTTCGTGCGTGCCGCCGTGCTCGACGATGGCGAGCGGCGAGTGGCGATTGCCTCCGTTGATCTGGTCGGTCTGCAATACGAAACGGTGCAGCGGATTCGCGCGCGGTTGCCCAAGCTGCATTACGTGCTCGTGGCCAGCACGCACAATCACGAAGCGCCCGATGTGATCGGCATGTGGGGCCGCAGCGTGGTTCAACGGGGCGTGGACGACGCCTACCTGCAGTTGATCATCGACCGCACGGTGCTGGCGATCGAGCAAGCGCAAGAACGACTCGCACCCGCGACCGCGACGTATGGAACCGCCGATGACGAAGCACTGCTGGGTGATTCGCGCTTGCCAAAAGTGAAAGACCCCACGCTACGCTTGCTTGCGTTTCGCGGAAATTCTGACGACCCCCAAACTGCAAAGAAACTCAGCGGTCTGATCGTGCAATGGAACAGCCATCCAGAAGCCATGGGCTCGAAGAACACGCTGATCACGGCCGACTTTCCGGCGGCGACGGTCGCCCGCTTGAAAGTCGTACATGATTGCCCGGTGGTCTATCTTTCCGGTGCGCTGGGCGGCCTGATGGCGCCTCCCGATGGCTGCGTGAAGGATGCCGCGGGGAAGGACTTGAAGGAAGGCGATTTTGAGTTCTCGACCAAGTATGGCGAAGCCGTCGCCGATCTGGCGAGCAAAGCGGTCGCTGCGGGCGAACCCGTCCGCCTTACGCCACTGCAAGCCAAGATCGTGCAGACCTTGGTGCCGGTCGAGAACAACCTGTATCGTGCGGGACGGGCGCTAGGCGTGCTGAAGCGCGATGCCTTTGCCTGGCAGGGCGATCCTTATGCGATTGGCCAGCCGCTGGATAAGGCCCCCGAGGGCGCGCAAATGGCCATCCAAACCGAGGTGGCCTGCCTCCGCTTGGGTGAAGTGCCGATCGCGTGCATTCCGGGCGAACTCTATCCGGAATTGGTCTATGGCAAGTTCCCCGAACAGGCCGAAGCGGGCGTGGATCATCCCGAGGCGGCCCTGGAACCGCATGTGACGGGGATCATCAAGGAAAAACGCTGGCTGCTAATCGGCCTGGCGAATGACGAAATCGGGTACATCATTCCGCGGCGGCAATGGGACTCGGTGCCGCCGTTTGCCTATGGCCGTCAGACTTCGCAGTATGGCGAGATCAATAGCTGCGGCGCGGGAGTTACGCCGGTGATCATGGCGGCGCTCAAGAAAGCGGTTGAATAATGTGACTATTTGCATTTGCCATTTTCGCGGGCGCATAACTGGGGTATGTTAAAGGGCTTGGAAATTTCTGTAATGTAGGCATCCGCGGCGACGGCCCGCTCAACACGACGTCAGGCGATGAAACGCGAAGTGGTGATAACGGGCGTCGGCATGGTCACCCCGATCGGCATTGGCCGGGACGCGTTTTGGGCTGCGCTGGATGAGGGCCGCAGTGGCATTCGCGAAGTCCCCGCGCTCGCGGCATCGCGCGACAATCCCTTTCGCCTCACCGGCCAGTTTGTTGATTTCGATGCCAAGCAATATGTGCAGCCGCGGAAGACGATCAAGGTCATGTGCCGCGAGATTCAAGCCGCCTATGCCGCCGCGGTGATTGCGATGCAAGACTCAGGGCTGGCGAAGGAGCAACTCGATCCGCACCGGCTGGGCGTGGTCCTCGGCAGCGAAATGTTTTATGGCGACATGGAAGAGCTGATTGACACCTATCGTCACTCCATTCACGACGGCGTCTTTCACGCGAACGAATGGACGCCGAACGCAATGAAGGATTTGTTCCCGCTCTGGATGCTCAAATACCTGCCCAACATGCCCGCCTGCCACATTGGCATCGTGAACGACGCTCGCGGACCAAACAACACCATCGTGCAAGCTGGCACCTCGAGCTTGCTCGCGATTCAAGAAGCGGCGATGGTCATCGAACGGGGCCATGCCGACGTGATGATCACCGGCGGCAGTGGCGCGCGAGTAACCTTCAGCGGCGCTGCTTTCCGCGGCTGGCTGCATCTGAGCAAATGGCAAGGCCCTCCCAGTGAGGCGCTGAAGCCGTTCGATCGTCGCCGCGATGGGGCCCTGGTCGGTGAAGGAGCTGGCGTGCTCATTGTGGAAAGCCGCGAACATGCCGAACGCCGCGGCGCGAAGATTTTGGCTCGAATTGCCGGCTGGAGCAATCGCTTCGAAACGCCCAATCAGGCCGGCGAGGTCACCGGCGTTGGCATTCGCGCATCAATCTCGGCCGCCCTCAAGTCAGCCGGCATGACCGCTGGCGACATCGGCCACGTGAATGCGAACGCGGGGGGTTTAGTACACGCCGACCGCATCGAAGCACAAGCCATTCACGCCGAACTGGGTGACGTGCCCGTTACCGCCCCGAAGGGATTCTTCGGCGATCTCGGCGCTAGTAGCGGCGCTGTCGAGCTGCTCGCCAGCGTCCTCGCCTTCCAGAACGGCCGAGTGCCGCGGACGCTTAACTATCAAGAGCTCGACCCACAGTGCCCGGTAAATGTCATCCGCGATGAGTCGTTGCCCGTGAGTAAGAATGTGGCGCTCGTGCTGAGCCAAAATGAGACCGGCGGGGCAGCGGCCATGGTGCTGGCTGGCGCGTGATTTGGCTGTAAGTTAGCCCGCCGCATTGCTAACCAAACGACACGATTAGCACACCAATTACGATCAGCGTGCCGCCGACCGCCATCTGCCACGTCAATGGTTCTCCCAAGATGAGAATGCCAAAAATGATAACTATCGCTACGCTCAACTTATCGATCGGCGCCACGCGGGACGCGGGGGCGAGTTGCAGCGCGCGGAAGTAGCAAAGCCAAGAGAGGCCGGTGGCGATGCCGCTGGCGATGACGATCAGCAAGTTGCGTGTCGAAACGCTGCTAACACCCGACCATTCGCTGCGGGCCGTGAGCAGCCCCGCCGTGACGACGAACATCACGACCACGCGAATGAACGTGGCCACGTTCGAGTTCACTTCGCCGACGCCGACCTTGCCGAGCAACGTCGTCGGCGCGGCGAAGATCGCCGCGCCGATCGCGAACTAGAGCCAGCCGGGTTTGGCAGCAGCAACGTCAGGCGGCATATTCATTCATCCATTCGCAACGGGTGACTGATCAATCCCATCGGGCCAGCCCGCGGCGTGCAAGTGATATTCACGCCGTAACTGTGCGCGAATCGCTGCCTGGCCTGCGCGGAAGTTTCCACACCGGTGGCAGGCAGTTCGCCCTCTTCCAGCGAATGCCAGTTGGCCGGCGTGACCGGTAGCTTGCGCGGCAGAAACATCTCCAAGTAATCACGCACGAAGCGCCAGAAGAGACATGCAGCGAGCAGCATCACGGCGAGGCCGAGCAGCAGCACGGCAACGCCGTTCCAGATGTACGGAAATATGTTGAATGTCCAACCGATCGCAGCGATTGACAGTATAAATCCCACGAAGACGACGCCGGCGATTTTTAGGATGCGTCGGCCGGCGAATTCCATTCCGACCTGGATGGCGAGCGCCGCGAACCCGCCGAAGAAAAATGCCGAAATGCCGATCATGACGGCAATTTCCGCGAACTTGGGTAACCAGGCACATGCGAGCATTAGCAGACTGGCTGCGACAAAGGCGAGGAGAAATGTTCTGGGGAATCTCATGGGAGTGACGGCCCTGCTTTGGTCATCGATCATTCCTCCCTGCGGAGCGGCTTGGCGATCAAACCGTAATGGGACGTCCGGGGAATGCACTCGCCGTGAACCTCGCAACTCTTGGAAAGATGTACTTTGCCTTGCTCAATCTCCGCGTGGCTGGCGTGAGAAATGTCGCCTCGCTCCAGTGCCGACCAATCCGGCGGCGGGGCAGGCGTCTTGCGATTGAGAAGCAAGTCCAAGTAATCGCGGAAGAAACTGGATACGATGAACCAGGCGACGTACAGCCACAGCGGGACCATCAACAGACTTAACAATAACACGACGACCGGGGCAGCTTTCACAAACAGTTATTCGCTGGCGGCGGACCGATCTTGGATGCACTGACTGCCGCGACGTAAGTCCGCTCACTCGTCGGCTAGTCTCACCCAAAACGTCCATCAACTCGGTAGTTGGCCTGGCAGAAATATCAGCGAAACACGGAAACGGCATTGGTTTTCATCTCAAAGCCCTGTCCATTTATGGACGCCCCCATTTAGGGTGGTTATGCAACTTGCGTCTCGGTGCGTTCTTAGGTAAACCGCAACAGGGCATAATTCTTCTTGCCACTGCGCAAGACCATGACTGTTTCACTAGCGAGACTTTCCAAAGTCAATTTCGTATCGACGCCGGCATGTCGCCGGTTGTTGACATAGGCGCCGCCTTGATCGACGACGCGCCGGGCATCCCCCTTCGATTTGCATAGCCCTGATTCGAAGAGGGCGTCGATGAGTGGATATCCGGCACCGGAAAGTAAGTCTCTGGCAAGAGTCTTGCTTGGAACCTCTGCAAACACTTCAAGCAAGTCGGCATCGCTCACTGCATCGGAGCCAGCTACGACCGCGCGCTCGGCTTCAAGCATTTCCTTTGTGGCGATAAAGTCTCCAACGGTTTCCTTAATTCCTGGTCCGAACTCTTTGCCAAATAAGTACTCGGTAGCTTTGCGAGCCGCGGCCAAACCCACATCGTCATGAACTAGTTTTGTTAACACTTCCGCCAACCGCTTCTGACTATCCCGCTTGTGAGGCTCGGCTAATCGCTGGGCATCGAGAGCTTCAATTTCTTCATGCGACAGTTCGGTGAGAAAACGAAGAGCCATGCCCGCATCGGCGTCGGCGAGGTTGATCCAGTATTGGTAGAACGCATAGGGACTGGTCTTGGCGGCGGAGAGATAGACGGCCCCCTTTTCCGTCTTCCCCATCTTCGTGCCGTCGCTCTTCAGCAGCAGGGGGCAAGTCATGCCATAGAGCTGCACGCCGTCCATTCGCCGGGCGAGATCGATGCCGGCGGTGATGTTTCCCCATTGATCGCTGCCGCCGATTTGCAGCTCGCAGCCATGCTTCCGTTTCAGATGCACGAAGTCATAGGCCTGCAGCAGCATGTAACTGAACTCGGTGTAGCTGATGCCGCTCTCGCGCTCGAGCCGCCCCTTCACCGAATCTTTGGCGAGCATGGCGTTGACAGGGAAATGCTTCCCCACATCGCGGAGAAACTCCAAGTAAGTGATGCCTCCCATCCAGTCGAAATTGTTCAGCAGTAGCGCGGGTTGAGGTCCATCAAAATTCAGAAATCGCCGCATCTGCGATTCGATGCCCGCGACATTCGCCCGCAGCGTCTCCGCATCGAGCAACTTGCGTTCGTCGCTTTTGCCCGTGGGATCGCCGACCATCCCCGTCGCGCCGCCCACGAGTGCGATCGGTCGATGCCCCGCCTTTTGAAACTGCCGCAGCAGCAGCAGGGGAAGCAAACTGCCAACGTGCAGGCTATCGGAAGTGGGATCGAAGCCGGCATAGACCGTGCGGGAGCCGGAAGCAAGCCACACAGGAAGTTGCTCGTCGGCCGTGGTTTGATGAACG
>JAYTUF010000261.1:0-8767 GCA_043744755.1 Anatilimnocola sp. | reverse complement strand
CCAGCACTGAGACCATTTCCGGCCTGAACAAGCCCAATGGCGTCACGTTCGATGGAGCGTCGCACTTCATCGTTGCCGACATGGGCAAAGGCGAACTGCACCGCGTGCGGTTGAACGACAAGTCGGCGGAGAAGATTGCTGACGGCGTCGAAGGGGCCGATGGTCTGGTCTGGGATTACTTCGGCCGGCTGTTCATCACGTCGTGGACTCAAGGCAAAGCCTGGGGCATTCCGCGGCCGGGCGAGAAGCCGATTCTGATTGGCGAAGGGCTGAAGTCGGCCGCCGATTGCTGTCTCGATGCGAGCGGCAAGACGCTGCTGATCCCTGATATGAAATCCGGCACGCTCACGTCACTGTCCACCGTCATTCCCGGCTGGGAAGTGGACGAATCGCCGCTGGCCGTCGATGCGGCGCCCGCGTTCCCCGGCATCAAATGGTCCGGCTGGGACGACGGCAGCGAAACGGGCAAGGTGGAGGCCTTCCGCGCCATTCTGCTCACCCATTTCGGCGATGGCTCGAACCGCATTGTCGTCGGCGAGCAGCGCGGCACGATCCATGTGATCGATCCGAACAACGCAGCCAAGTCGCACTTGTTTCTCGATATTCGCGACCGCGTGAAATACAGCGATAAGCAAAACGAAGAAGGCTTCCTGGGTCTCGCCTTCCATCCCAAGTTCAAGGAAAACGGCGAGTTCTTCGTCTTCTATACCGACAAGAAGGCCAAGATGGCCAACGTCGTCTCGCGGTTTAAGACCAAAGCTGGCGACAAGAACGTCGGCGATCCGGCTTCGGAAGAAGAACTGATCCGCTTCGAGAAGCCGTTCTGGAATCACGACGGCGGCACGATTGCGTTCGGTCCCGATGGCTATCTCTATATCACGCACGGCGATGGCGGCGCGGGTGGTGATCCGCACGAGAATGGGCAGAAATTGTCCACGCTGCTGGGCAAGATTCTGCGAATTGATGTGAACAAGAAGTCAGACGGCAAGAAGTACGCGATTCCTGCGGACAACCCGTTCGTCAAGACGGAGGGGGCTGCTCCCGAGATCTATGCTTACGGCATCCGCAACATCTGGCGGATGGCCTTCGATCGCAAGACGGGCGAACTGTGGGCCGGCGAAGTTGGCCAGAACCTGTTTGAAGAAATCGTCCGCGTGCAAAAGGGGGATAACTTGGGCTGGAGCCTGCGCGAGTCGCTGCATCCGTTCGGCGCCAAGGGCGTGGGCGTGCAGTCGAAGCTGATCGAACCGGTGTGGGAATATCACCACGATATCGGCAAGAGCATCACCGGCGGTCCCGTCTATCGCGGTAAGGCAATTCCTGAACTGAATGGTGCGTACATCTACGCCGACTATGTCTCGAACAAGTTCTGGGCCCTTAAGTATGACGACAAGAAGGGCCGGGTCGTCGCCAATCACTCGCTCAAGAACCCGCCCTTGGCCGTCATGTCGTTCGGCGAAGACGAAGCGGGCGAAGCCTACCTAATGGGTTCCAGCACGAATGGCCAAGGCGTTTATAAGCTGGTCAAAGGGAAATAACGCCCGTGGGGCAAGTTTCCAACTTGCCAGTAGGCCGGAACAAGGTACTCCGCAGTTCCGGCGGGTTTTGCAACTCATGCCGGAACAGCGCGAGTACGCTCGTTCCGGCCTACTACCTACGCCGTTTTCGCAAATCAGCTTGCATTGATGGTTGCGATCATCGACAATCAATGCTCACCCGCCGATCATTTCCCACCTATCATTTCCTGAGTTCGAGGCCGCCGGATTGGCTGCCCGAACCGCGGAGGCTGATGCCGATGCGCTTTTGGCAGATAATCCTGCTGGCAACAATCGTGATTTCGTGCGCTTGTTTGCCAACAGCAGACGCGGATGATTTACTTCCCGCCGACAAGTCCGTCGAAGAAGCCATTGATCACTATGTCTCCGCGAAGCTTAAAAGGGCCGCGGTCGAACCTGCGCCATTGGCCGAGGACGCCAACCTGCTCCGTCGTACAATGCTCGATGTACATGGCCGGCCGCCGACCGTGGCGGAAGTGAAGACCTATCAACAAAACAGCGACGCAGCCAAGCGCCGCGAGTTGGTCGAACGGCTGATGGCTTCGCCGGCCTTTGCTCGACAGCAAGGGGCGGCCTTTGATGCACTGCTGATGCGCGGGACGGGTTCTTCGCTGCGGACGTATTTAACCAATGCCTTTCGCGAGAACCGGCCCTGGGATCGCATCTTCCGCGAGTTGCTGGTTGGACAAGAAAGCGATTCGGAGCAGAAAGGCGCAATCAATTTCGTCAAGTCGCGGCTCAAGGATCAAGACAAACTAACCGCCGAAGCCAGTTCGCTGCTGTTCGGCGTGAATGTGAGCTGTGCCCAGTGCCACGACCATCCGCTGGTCAGCGATTGGAAGCAGGATCACTACTTCGGCATGAAGTCGTTCTTCAGCCGCTCGTTTGAAGCGGGCGATTTCGTCGGCGAAAAGAACTACGGACTGGTGGAGTTCAAAACAACGGCTGGCGAAGCTCGCCAAGCCAAACTGATGTTTCTCACCGGCACCGTTTTTGATGAACCGGAGAACAAAGAGCCGGACGACAAAGAGAAGAAGGCCGAGAAAGAACTGCTCGAAAAACTGAAGAAGGATAAGAAGCCGCCGGCGGTGCCCGAGTACAGTCGGCGGGCGAAGCTCGTTGAAGTGGCGCTCTCTCCCGAAGCGAATTCTTTCCTGTCTCGCTCCATCGTTAATCATGTTTGGAATCGGTTCCTGGGCCGCGGACTGGTGATGCCCGTCGATCAACTCCATTCTGCCAATCCTCCCAGCCACGGCGAGTTGCTTGACTGGCTCGCTCGTGACCTGCAATCGCACAATTACGACCTGGCCCGCCTGACTCGGGGCATCCTGCTGAGCGACACCTACGCCCGCAGCAGCCGGTGGGAGTCAACAGCGAAGCGTCCCAGCGACGAACTGTTTGCCGTTGGCATCGTCCGCCCGCTTACCCCCTGGCAATATGGCACCGCGCTGAAAGTGGCGACGGTCAATCCCGATCAATTCGGGGCCGGTCTGGCCGGCGAAGCGCTCGACGCCAAAGCCCAGCAACTCGAAGGCGCCGGCCGAGGCTTTGGCGACAAGTTCGAATTGCCCGGTGACGACTTTCAGGTCAGCATTGACGAAGCTCTCTCGCTCAGCAATTCGGACCGGGCCAGCAAAGAACTGCTTCGCGCCGATGGCAGCACGCTGCTCGGCAAGCTCAAAACATTGTCGGATGATCGCGAAGTGGTGACGACCGCGGTTTGGAATGTCTTTGGCCGGGCACCTGCCGCTGAAGAAGTGCAGGCCCTTGAGAATTATTTGAAGGCCCGCACTGACCGTCGCGAGCATGCGCTTCGGCAGGTCGTGTGGGCGCTGCTGACTAGCAGCGAATGCCGGTTCAATTACTAAGACAGTTCGACGGAGGGATATCATGGCTGAAAACGAAACCACTGGTTGGAGTCGCCGCGGTTTTCTCGGTGCTTCGGCTGCCGGAGCCGCGTTGGCCGCGGATATGACGGCGCTGAACGTGCTGCAGAATCCGTTGCTGGCCAAGGAACTGAAGCAGCAGGGCAAACGGGTGATTCTCCTGTGGCTCGCTGGCGGCGCAAGTCAGCTCGAAACATTCGATCCCAAGCCCGGCAGGCCGACGGGCGGACCTTATCGCTCCATCAAGACCTCCGTCCCCGGCATTGAGATCAGTGAGTTGATGCCGAAGATGGCGTCTCGCCTTTCCAAATACACCTCGATCATCCGCTCGCTCGATACCAAGAACGCCGATCACGGTGGCGGCGCCCGGCTGATGCATTTGGGCCGTCGCGATGAACCGACCATCAAGTATCCAGATCTGGGCGCGGTACTCGCCCGCGAACTGGGCCGCGTCGAGAGCCAGGTGCCCGACTACGTCAGCTTTTACACCGCCACGGAAGGCCGCGGCAGCGCGATCAGCCAATCGGGCTTTCTCGGCGCTCGCTACAACGCCATGTTTTTGACGGAAGGAAACGTGCCGCCCAACCTTCGCAAGCTGGATGAGATCTCCGAGCTCGATCATCAGCAGCGGGGCGAATTGCGGCAACTGCTGAGTCAGGGATTTACCGCCGGTCGCCAATCGTCGTCACTCGCCAGCCACAACGAATCGTATTCGCGAGTCCGCGGCTTGATGGCTAGCGAAACGCTGTTCGACATCTCCCAGGAATCGCCAACGACCCGCGATAAATACGGCCCAACGCTCTTCGGCGAGCAATGCCTCGTCGCGCGACGGCTGGTCGAAGCCGGAGTTCCCTTCGTGAAGATCTCGCGGGCCTGGTGGGACAGCCATGGCCAGAATTTTGAAACGCATTTGGAACTGGTGACGGAACTCGACAATGTGATGAGCGCGCTGCTCGATGACCTCAGCGAGCGCGGCCTGCTGGAAAACACGTTAGTCGTCACGCTCAGCGAATTCGGCCGCACGCCGCAGATTAACTCCAGCCTGGGCCGCGATCACTTCGCCAGCGCCTGGAGCACGTCACTCTCGGGCTGCGGCATCAAGGCCGGCAGCGTGTATGGCGAAAGCGACGCGGACGGCAAGACGGTGAAGGATGGCAAGATCGGCGCGGCGGAACTTTTCGCCACCATCTATCGCGCCGTCGGCATCGACCATCGCAAGGATTACCACGTTGGCGCTCGTCCGTTGCCGCTGACCGATCCAGGGACCAAGCCCGTTAGTGAAGTGCTGGCTTAGTGACGCAATTATTTTGAAGGAATATTGGATGGCAGCACTCCCCGAAAAGCTCAAGCTGGCCAAAGAAATGGGTCGTTCCGAGATCTTCCTTTCGCTCGCGCGAGTGAAAGAGTCGGGCCGCCTGTTTCTCGGTGCATCCGACGGCAAGGTGTACGACATCGACCTGCTGGCGGAAAAACCCGAGTTCAAATCGTGGGACGGGCATTCCTCTTACGTCACGGGCCTTGCTCTCTCAGGCGAAACGCTCGTCTCCGGCAGCTACGACGGTAAGTTGATCTGGCGGAACATTACTTCCGGAGAGATCATCCGCACGGTGGAAGCACACGCCAAATGGATCCGCAAGTTGGCCATCTCGCCCGATGGTCACCGCTTCGCGAGCGTGGCCGACGACATGGTCTGCCGCGTGTGGGAGATCGAAACAGGCAAGCTGGTGCATGAACTGAAGGGGCACGAATCGCAGACACCCAATCACTTTCCGTCCATGCTCTACACCGTCGCGATCTCGCCGAATGGTCAGCACCTGGCGACGGCGGATCGCGTGGGGCGAATTTGCATTTGGGACTACGCCAGCGGCAACAAGGTAACCACCATCGACGCGCCCGGCTTTTACACCTGGGATCCCAAGCAGCGGATTCACTCGATCGGCGGCATCCGCAGTGTGGCCTTCTCGCCCGATGGTGAAAAACTGGTGGCCGGCGGAATTGGGCACATTGGCAACATCGATCACCTCGATGGCCCCTCGCGGGTCGAGGTCTTCTCGTGGCAGACGGGCGAGAAACTACATGAGTTTTTGGGCGATGCCAAGGGACTCGTCGAATCGTTCGCGTTCGGCCCCGAGGGCAAATGGGTCATTGGCGTCGGCGGCGACAACGGTGGCTTGATCCAGGTCTACGACCTGGAGGCTAAGAAGGTCGCCCGCAGCGACAAGGCCCCGATGCACGTCCATGCCGCGGTACTCAACGAGACCGCGGATAAACTCTTCGCCTGCGGGCATGGCAAAGTTGGTGTTTGGGAATTGTCGTAGCCTACTTCAATTCATTGAGCAGTCGTTGGCGAGCTTGCTCCAGCGGGAACTTGTCGTAGGTGCTGAGCGCGGTCACTTGCGATGACAAAGCGACCGTGCGAGTGGAACTGGCGCTCACGGGCCGCTTGGCCTTTTTTTCTTCGTAATCGGCCCGCTTCTCTTTCTTGCCCAGCGTGATCAATTCCTTGTTCACGCGATCGAGTTGTCCGCCGTAGTTCGTCTGTGCCTGAGCTTGCCGCTGGGCGAGCACCCCGCGCTGCGACTCGACGCCTTGACCCAGCCGATTGATCGCGGCCAGGTCACCGCTGACGCGGTTGGCGAGGAACGAAAGCTGATCGATATCGCGGCCAATCTGATTGCGAATATTGGGATCCTTCTCGCGTGAAAACTGGAAATTGAGACTATCGATCTGGTTTTGGTAGTTGCCCAAATCGCGACTGGCGATCGACGCCCGAGCTTGCAGGCGGGCAAGTTCAGCGACCAAGGGACGGTCGAGCCGGGCGATGTCCGCGAGCTCATCGTTCCATTCCTTTTGCAGCTTGGTGGCGCGGGCTTCCAATTCGTTGGCCCGCTCCTCGATTTCTTTGCGGGCGGTCTCCACGTCTTGCAGTGTCTGGTTGGCTTCGACCTTCCGCACTTCGACGTTTTTCTTCTCGGTATCGATCTTGGTGTCGGTCAGTTCAAAAAACTTCTGCGTCACACCATCGCGGGCCTGTTCAAAGGCGAGTCGGCGTTCCGGGCCGAGTCCCGTTAGAATCGTCTTTTCAAGCAGCTTCCGCTCTGCTTGATCGACGCCGTCCGCCACGGGGCCAGCCAGGTAGCCGCACAGCCGGCCGAGGAAGGCCAGATGTTCGCAGGTCGCGGTTTCGCCGGCAATGTCCTGCGTGGTCTCGGCGGGCAATGCAACGCGCAGCTTCTCCGCAATCACCATCGACCCGCCATAACTCTTCATCGTCGCGGTCAACCAGCACTTGGCCCGCAGCGCGAGAATGTTGTTCGCATCTTGAATCAGGAGTTCATCGAGCCGCTTGTTGGCGTCCTCATACCGCCGTTGCTGCAGCAGCACGAGCGTCGAAGCAGTCAGCAGCCGCACATCGTTCGCGGCGGTAGCTTGCAACTCGATGTACTGCGCATCCGCGGCCGCCCGCGCGGTGGGCGTTACGCTCCAGCCAACTTCCATCAGCCGGACAATGGCCGCTTTGGTAGCGGCGTCATTGGCGGTCGCGATGCTGCCGGAAACAATGATCAGCAGCAGAGAAAGAAAACGACTATTTCGCACATGCATGGCAGCGCTCCCGAAATCGCTTGCGGCGATTTTATGATTCAACTCTCAACCATCAGCCCCCTAACCCGGCCCTTCCTGCGTTCATCGTATCGAATGAGGCTGATGAGAGCAAGAAATACTTGAAAGGAGACAAGGTGACGAGGATTTAGGCGAAATCGCGCAGGGCAGCGATGAGCGATTGAATGTGCTCGATGGTCGTGAAGGGTCCAACGCTCGCGCGGACTGTCCCCGCCGGCAATGTACCGAGCGCGGCGTGCATTCGCGGGGCGCAGTGCAAGCCGGAGCGGAGTTCGATGCCGGCGGACGCATCGAGGGCAGCGGCGACTTCTTGCGGATCGTAGCCCGCGATGTTGAAGCTGACGACGCCGACCTGGCGGTCAGTTGCCTGCGGACCGTAGACCGTTACCTGCGAGATTGAGCGGAGTTCGGCGTGTAAAGTCCAGAGTAATTCGTGCTCATGCTGCTGTACATTCTCGACACCCCGTTCCTGCAGCCAGGCCACACCCGCATTCAAGCCGGCGATGCCCGGCACGTTGAGATTTCCCGATTCGTAACGGTCGGGCAGCGAATCGGGCTGTTGTTCCTCGTCGCTGCGAGTGCCGGTGCCGCCCTGACGGATCGGCTGCAGTTGCTTTTCCATCTCTGGAGCAATGTAGAGCAAGCCTGTTCCGAGCGGGCCGAGCAGCCCTTTGTGGCCGGGCGCCGCGAGTAAGTGACAGCCGAGCTCTTTCACATTCACAGGCAGATGTCCGAGCGACTGCGCGGCATCAATGAGGAACAACACGTTCCTTTCGGCGGCGACTTTTCCAATCTCCGCTAATGGTTGCACGGCCCCGGTGACATTCGAGGCCTGAGTGAGAGCAATCAACCGCGTGTGCGGCAGGATGGCGTGGCGAACATCGTCGGGATCGATGAAGCCCTGGCGATTGCAACCAACAACCTCGTAAGTGACATTTCGCGTTTGCGCCAGCGCATGGAGCGGCCTGAGTACACTATTGTGTTCACAAACCGAAGTCACCACATGATCGCCGGGCCGCAGGATGCCGTGCAGCGCGAGGTTCAGCGAATCGGTGCCGTTGAGCGTAAAGATGATTTGCCGCGGGGAATCGGCGCCGAGAAAATCGGCGACGCGTTTGCGGCACTGGGAAACGATTCGTTCCGAGGATTGAGCCGAACGATAGACACCGCGGCCCGCAGCGGCGCCGTTGAGTCGCTGATATTGGTCAACTGCCTGATAGACCGCGTCCGGCTTGGGCCAACTGGTCGCGGCATTGTCGAGGTAGATTCGCTGCTGTTCGTCCACGTCGGGATTATCCGCCGATCTGATACATGGCCCGCTCGGGCCGGACGAAGTCTTGCGAGTCGATGGCGTGGCCCGGTTTCTTCGCGCGGACGCAATCGCGGATGAGCTGGGCCAGCTCGGCGTCGCCGGCATTTGACCGCAGCAGCTCGCGGGCATCCCATTCGACGGTCGAGAACAGGCAGTTCCGCAGTTGACCCTCAGCCGTCACGCGCAGGCGGTTGCAATCGTGGCAAAAAGGCTGCGAAATAGGATTGATGAAGCCGATGCTGCCGACGCCATCCTGATAGACATAGTCCATCGCGGGCTGGCTGAGGTCGTTGCGTGCAGCAGGTTCGAGCGGCCCGATGGCGTGTTCGATGGAGCGGCGAATCTCCTCGCCGGTCAGCACCTGCGAATTGTTCCACTGCTCGTCAGCGTCC
>JAYTUF010000260.1:0-8768 GCA_043744755.1 Anatilimnocola sp. | reverse complement strand
AGACGACGGGCTTGTTGAGGCGGCAGACGATCGTGAGCTTTGTTCCTTCCACGGCGGAAACCGTGCGCACGTCTTGAATCAGCTTCTCTTCCAGGCTCGTGTACTTGGGATAGACCAATTCCGCATCGGCCCGGTCGAGCTTGGGATACTCAAACACCGTGACGCGATAAGTGGGCGACGATTGACCCTCCGCCCGCACGTAATATTCAAGTGCCTCATCGACAACAGGAATGCGGCCGCCAAAGACCGGATCGGCGAGGCTCGGCGGCATCGCGATGACCGTCTCTTCGCCGCCACTGGCAATGTAGTGCAGCGTCGCTTCGGCGGGCATGTTTCCTTGAATGCGGGCCAGCACGAGCAGGCTCAGACCGCGCTCGATTTCGGTGGTGCCAGGTTCAACCGTCATGCTAAACTTCTGCCCAGGCGGCAGAATGATGCCAGGTGCGGTTGCTATTAACGGCGCCGATGTCGCCGCGGTGAACAAGGCACCCGCGAGCGCGACGGCGAAGGTCAAGAACAGCACCACATTGGCGACCCCTTCGAGCAACAACCGCCGCTGCGAGATGATTTCCGGCCAGCGATGACGATAGGCGTGCTGCAGCGCTTCGCGCATCACGCTGGCTTGCAAATAACCGAACTCGCCGGCGATCGGATCGGGCCGCTGCTCGATCGAGGCGAGGAGCGAACTGTGCAGTTCCGGAAAGGCGCGCTCGACACGGGCGGCGAGACCGAGATAGTTCTGGGCGGTCGTCAGCACATGCCACACGACCAGGAAGACCAGCCCGAGCGCCACGGCGATCAGCAGGATTGCTGGACCGGTCATCGGCGTCGCCGTGCTGACGCGCCAGGCCCAGAGCAGGCCGCCGGCAATCGCCGCAGTGAGCCAGACCAGCGAGAGGAATTGAAACATCCGCAGCCAGCGCTGGCGGGTGGCCAGGCGATCGAGCTGAGCAAGCAATAATTGCTGAATCATGCCAAAGCCTCCGTGGGAGCCTGGGCCAGCCGCGAAGCGCGCCCGGCCCACCACGTTTCGAGTATCAAAACACCTAAGCAACCAACGAGCAGCCATCGCCAGACTTGCTGGCGACTTTCCAGTTCCGTATCGCGGGCCTGCCGCTCGCGGCTGAGCCGCTCCGCGCGGGTCACTGCCTGGCCGAGCTGCAAACCGAGTTGGTCGAGTTGTTCCAGGGCGAGCGGAGCGGTATCGCTTTCGCTAGAGGCGATGTTGACGGCGAAGCGGAATTCGTCCTTGCCGCTGCCGGCCTGGTAGATGCCGGGGACTGTCGTTTCGCGGAAGTCGGTAGCGCCCGTATCAACTTGAATCGTCTGGTTCGCCGGCGTTTTTACATTGAGTGCTGCTGCGCGTTCGCGCGGCAAGGTCACGGGCGCGTTTATGACAGTCGAGGTAAACGACCGCGTACTACCACAGGCCCGATCGAGCAGGCTGCCGATGAGGGGCAGGAACTTGGTGGAAACAGCCAACTGGCTATCATCCGGCTGCCAGCCACTGGTGAAGGCCCAGACGCGGCCCTTGCCGAGCGAGCGCGCGAGCAACCAAGGATCGCCATTATCGAAGCGGGCGAGGACTTGCGTGGTGCTGTCGGACTTCAGTTTGACCGGGCGATGCTGCCAGAAGTGAATGCGGGTGAAGTCGTTGTAGCGGGGGTTCGCAAACGGTTGAAACAGCGGATCGGTGAAATCGATTTCCCCCAGCAGTTGAAAGTCGTTCTCGCCGCGGCTGGGCTTCTCCGGCAGCAGTTCAAGATCAGCAAAGAACGACGTCAGGTTCGGCGCGGCGGTTTGATCCTGAGGGACGATGACCAAGGAACCGCCGGACTCAACGTAATTGCTCAATAGCTTTTGCTGGGCCGGAGAAAGCAACTTCGTCACCACGACGAGTTGTGGCGGCGGATCGGTGGGGAGCGTTGTCTCTTCACTGGCCAGCACCTTCAACTCCACCTGCCGCAGCGGATCATCCGCCGTGGCGAGCCGCAGATAGTATTGCCAACCCTCCGAATCATCGGCCGCATCGTCGCCGAGATAAACGAGCGAAATCTGTTGCTGCCGCGGCGGGACGACATAGAACACATTGTCAAAATCATGCGCGTCGCCGCGGAGGACGACGCGGTCAGCCAGCAGATTATTCAGAGGTCGCGGCAGACGCACGACGCGGCTTTGACCCGGCGGGACATAGACGGCCACTTCGTCCTCTTTCGACTTCGGCTGCTGCGCATCGAACCAGCGGACGAAGAATTGATCCTGCGATGAATCCGCGGCGCTTGCGACGCGCACTCGCAGTTCATCCTCGGGCGTTTCCGCTTCGCTGGCGAGGAATTGCAGCGTGGCGTTGCTGGTTTGCTTCAAGACGAGTTGCCGCGGCACGACGCGAACGTCCGGCGGCCATTCGTAGCCCTGCAGCGCTTCGATGCGGTTGCCTTGCTGAAAATCGCTGATGACGACCAGTTGCGGCGTGGCCGGCGATTGCTGCACGTCGTTGGCCGCCGCCAGCTCACTGGCCAGCGCAGTGAGCGCGGCGCCCAGATCGCCCGCGGCCCACGTTGGCTCGAGTTGCGTGAGCGCTTGCCGGACCACATCGGCGGGAGCGGCTGAGGTTGTCTTGTCGGCTGTTGCAAAACTGACGATAGTGTTGACCCGGTCAGCGAACGTGAACAGCGCGACTTCATCGTGGGGCGCGAGTTCATCCAGTTCACTCTTGGCTGAGGCAATTGCTCGCTGCCACAGATCGCCGCGGCGCATGCTGGCGCTGGTATCAATCACAATCGCCACGCGGCGGCGCGGCAGGTTGTTGAACGACAGCAGCGAACTCTCGCGCAGGAAGGGTCGGGCAAAGGCAAAGGCGAGCAGCGCGAGTGCGGCGAGTCTTAGTAGGAGAAGCAAAACTTGGTCCAGCCGGCTGCGGCGCGTGAGCCGCGGGGGCGTGGGCTGGAGAAACATTAGCGAGCTGAATGGCTGCCGGCCGCGCGGCGTGCGGCGGACGAGATGCAAGATCAGCGGCAGCGACAGGCCGGCGAGACCAGCCAGAAATAGGGGAGCGAGAATGCCCATCAGCGGCCACCTCCGCTGTGCCGGGCAATCAACCGCCCGCGCCGCATCCGCGCGTGGAGCAAATCGAACAAGGCAGTTTCGAGAGGCTTGTTTGTCGGCAGATCGTAGAGATCGATGCCCAAGCGTTGACAGATTTCCTTGAGCGCCAGCGCATGTGCGGCGAACTTGGTTTGATACTGCTCCCGAGCGAGCACCGGGTCGATGTACAACTCCCGGCCGGTTTCCACATCGAGAAACATGGCCGCCTCACCGAAGGGAAAATCGATCTCGGCGGGATCGAGAATCCGCAGCACGGCGACTTCATGCCCCTGCGTGCGCAGATATCCTAATTCCTTTTCCAATGATTCCGTCGGCGCGAGCAGATCGGAAAGGAGCACCACGAGGCCGCGCCTTCGCGCTGTCTTGGCAACTTGCTCGAGCGGCGCTTTCAAATCGGTCGCTGTCCCCGCAGTCGCGCGTTCCAGCGCAATGAACAAGCGGTGCAAATGGCCGGGACGGAACCGGGCGGGGAGATACTCGCGAATGCGATCATCAAACGTCACCAGCCCGGCCGCATCGCGCTGCAGCGACAGAAAGTAAGCAATCGTCGCCGCGGCCGTCTTGGCGTAGGTCGCCTTGTCGTACGAGAGCGAGCCATAACCCATCGACCGACTGAGATCGACGAGCAGATAACAGCGGAGGTTGGTCTCGTCCTCGAAGCGCTTCAGATAATACCGATCGCTGCGGGCGTACAGCCGCCAATCGAGATAGCGGGGATCGTCGCCGGGCGTGTACTGCCGATACTCGGTGAACTCAACCGAAAAACCATGATAGGGACTGCGATGCAGACCGCTGAGAAAACCTTGCACCACTAGCCTGGCCCGCAGTTCGAGGTTTTTGATTTTCATCAAAGCCGCGGGATCGAGAAACGAAGTCCCCCGCCGTGGACTGCTTCCCTGAGCAGCAGTAGCGTCGGATTGTTTCGCGAATAAGGGCGAACGGGGCATGAACCAACTTTAAGCAGGTTGAGGAAGCGGCACATGTTCCAACAGGCGGGTGATGACTTGCTCCACGCTGATCCCTTCGGCTTCGGCGCGATAGCTGACCAGCACGCGATGCCGCAGCGTGGGATAGACCAGGGCGCGAATGTCTTCGACGGTCGCCAGGTTCCTGCCCGTGAGGAGCGCGCGAGCTTTCGCACCGAGGACCATATACTGCGCGGCCCGCGTGCCGGCACCCCAACTGACCCAGTCGGTGATAAAGGCCGGCGTGTGTTCCTGCCCGGGCCGGCTGGCGGCGGCAAGGCGGACCGCGTAGCGAATCACATCTTCGGCAATCGGCACGCGCTTGACCACTTCATGAAAGTTCCGCACGTCGTCGCCGGTGAACAGCGGCGCGATCGGCTCCGGCTTCCTCGACGTGGTTTGCTTAACCACGGCCACCTCGTCGTTCTCAGGCAGATAGTCGATCAGCACGTTGAACATGAAGCGGTCGAGCTGCGCTTCGGGCAGCGGATAAGTCCCTTCCATTTCAATCGGGTTCTGCGTGGCGAGCACAAAGAACGGCTCTTCGAGCGGATAGCGAATGCCGGCCACCGTCACTTGATGTTCCTGCATCGCTTCCAACAGCGCGGCTTGCGTCTTGGGCGGAGTGCGATTGATTTCGTCGGCAAGAATCACGTTGCCGAAGATGGGCCCTTTGACGAACTGCATCCGTCGATGACCGTCGGCCGCTTGCTCCAGAATCTCCGTGCCGGTAATGTCCGCGGGCATTAGATCGGGCGTGAATTGAATGCGGCGGAAGTGCAGATGAAAGACCTGCGCGATGGACCGCACCAGCAGCGTCTTGGCCAGCCCCGGCGCTCCGGTAATGAGGCAATGCCCGCCGGCGAACAGGCTGATCAGCAATTGCTCGACGACATTGGCCTGGCCGACGATCACCTTCGACAGCTCGCTGTCGATCCGCGCCCGGCTGCCGCGAATCTGCTCGACGACCTGTTGTTCCATCTGAAACGAATCAAGCTCGCTAGTCACGCAATGTCCTTTCCCATCGTCGCCTTTCGCTCCGCGAAAGGACGTGCTTTCGCGGAGCGAAAGCCGACAATGGCCTTAATGTGTCATGGCATACGTCACAATGTTGATGCCCATCGGATACGAATATTTCTCCGACATCTCCTTGAAATACTGCGGGTCCATACCTTCACGTTCCCAACCGTCCCCCAGGTCGGTGTTGTGGCAAATGATGACCATCATCCGCCCCTCGTCATCGTAGATGGCTCGATAATGGGCTTCTTCCGCGTCGCCGCGTTCGGTGGTCAGCCCGTTGTACCAGGCGTGAATGCTCGGCACCTGCGGCTTCTTCTTCAGGTCATAGACGCAGTGAAAAATCTCGTGCGTCAGATCCAATTCCACCGGTTCACGATTGGGAAAAACCCGCTTCATGTTTTCATAGAGGTTCGCATATTCGTCCTCGCCCCAGAAATCATCCACCATCAAAAAGCCGCCGTTGAGCAGGTAGCGGCGGAGGGCGGTGACCTCGGCTTCATTGAGCCACATCCGGCCGGGCTCGATGATGTAGATAAAGGGATAGTCGAAGAGCGTGTCGTCGGTGAGCTCGATGACCTTGCCATGGGGATCGACTTCGAGCGACGTGAGTTCATGCAGGCGATAGGAGAAATTGAGATCGCTGTCGGGATAATCGGTGGCCCAGTTGCCACCGCCGCGACCGCGCCCGCCGCCGGACGATTCGTACCGAATCCGCACGAAGGTGAAGACATCGCTCTTGAATTGCTCGTCGTTTTGCCAGACGGGCACGCCGCCCCGATCGACCATTTCCGGCCGCACTTCGCGATACCACCGGCTCCGCTGAGCAATGCCGATGGCGGACACCGCCAGCAGGAGCACGAATGCACCCAGGCCTATCCAGCGACGGCGACTCATCGGGGCTTCTCCAAAGCAGAGACTAATTCCAACAGCAGCTGCTGCGCAGCGCGATAACGGGGCGTTTCTTCCAGCGCAAGCAAGGCCTCGCGCTTCGCTTCTACTAACTTACTTTGCGCCCGCAGCGCGGTTGCTAACTGAAAATGCAGTTCTGCCGAATCAAACGGATCAAGAAGCAGCAAGGCGCGGTAACTGGCGACCGAGAGCGCATGATCTTTCAGTTCTGCCGCCGCTTTCGCTGCCTGGCGATGCGTCGCCGGCAGAAGTGGATTCACGGCGAGCGAGCGGAGAGCAAATTGTTTCGCTTCTTTCCACTCGTCAGCGTCGGCAGTTAGTTCGCCTAAACGAGCAAACATATCCAAGTCACTCGCGGTGAGCGCCGCTTGCTTGAGCAACATCGCCCGCTCGGCCGCTACGTTCCGCTCTTCGCGATGAATGCGGGCCAGCATCGCATTCGGACTGCTCCCGCTCGCATCTTGCGGAAAGAGTTCGCTCATCTTGGTCAGCGTGGCCTTCGCGCCTGATAAATCTTTCGCGGTCAGTTGTGCTTGGGCCAATTGCTGCAAAGCGGCGTAATTCGTCGGATGATCCTTCAACCAAGCACTGATGACCTCCGCCGTCGCGCGGCGGGGCAGCTCGGGCTTGGCCCAATCAGCCTTCGGCGCGAGAGCGTTGGCTTGTTCACGGGCGTACTTGGCGAACTCCGCATCGAGGGCGGCGAGCGAACCGGTGTAACGGGCCAGCGATTCGTTGATCGGCATGCCGACGCTCAGATCGACTAGCACCCGCTCCAGCATCGACGGGCCGTACTTGTCGATCAAATACTTCACGACGAGCGACGACTCAAAATAGGCGAACTGCAAATGCGCGGGCGACGGCGGGCTGAGGAATGCGCCGCTCAATTTGCTGACTGGCGTCAGGTCATCGCCGAGCAGCATCTCGCGATAACGGGGCGTCATGGCCTGGCCCCAAGTCGGGTCGGCCTGACCTTCCTCATAAACGGAAATCCCCTCGCTCAGCCAGCGGGGCATTTTGTTCTTGGTCTTGCTGAGCGTGACGACGTGACAGAATTCATGCCAGAGCGTGGCTTCCCACGAGGCGGGCGTGGCGCTTTGCGAAGCGGGACTCGGAGCAGTGATTACCGTCCCAAAGCAGACCCCCAAAAAGCCGCTGCCACCGGGCATGCCGAAGGTGCGGATCGCAAAATCCTGCTGCCGCGGGAACATCTCGACGATGATGGGCTGATCCAGCTTGACCTTATATTTGGCGCACAAGTCCTGCTTCGCCATCCCGAGCAAAGCCAGCACCCGCTCGCCATAAATGTCCGCCTCGCGGGCATCCATCCGCAACAAAAAGCCATCGGCTTCCAAGGTGCGAAACTTGGCCAAGTGCTCTTGCAGCGTCACCAGGTTGTGGGCCAGCACGTTGTAACCATCGGCGGCATACACTTCCTCCGCAAGCTTCAGCCCTTCCTCTTCCTGACCCAGCCGCAACAAGTCTTGCGCGAGCTGTGTTTTCGCGACGAGATAGTTCGGATCGAACTTCAAAGCCTGCCGTTGATAGGCCGAGCCTTCCGCGAAGCGATACTTCTGCGACAGCTTCCGGCCAATGGTGTGATCGACTTCGGGATTCGTCGGCCAAGACTTGAGCGCCGCGGCCCGAAGTTGCTTTTCAATATCGAGCTTGTTCTTCAGATGCGCGATAACGGCGCGAAACGCGAGCGCCCGCGGATGCTGGGGATTGATCGCGGCAATTTGCAGCAGCACTTTGTCGGCTTCATCATAGCGCTCCGAATCGATGTGTTCGTTGGCCATCATCAGCAGACTGTTCACATGCTGCGGATTGAGGGTGAGCGCTGTGAACAACGCCGCATCGGCTTTTTTGGAATCGCTGGGGGTAAAAGCTTGCGCGACGCCGAACTGCGCGTCGGCATCGGTCGCATCGAGCTTGACGGCCTGTTGAAAAGCATCGCCGGCCAGTTGATAGTCGTGCTTGTCGAGCGCCAGGTCACCAATCGCCAGCCAGATCTCCACCTTGCTCGGCAGGCGGCGTTTGGCGTCGTTATAGATTTTTTTCAACACCTGTTTGGGATCAGTCCGCTGGCTCAACATCCAGCGGCCAATGACCAGTTGATTCGTGACATCCGAATATCGCCACGGGGATTGCTCGAGCAGTAATTTAATTTCGCCATCGAGCTTCGTCGCTCGCTCCAGCTGCTTCGTATGCCGGCAAACATCAAGGCCGAGCCACCTCAGTTGCAAACTGCTGGTCAGCTTGGCGAGTCCCGCATCGAGCGACTTGGCCGCCTCGGCATAGCGGCCCAGTTCCATCTCGGACTGAATCTTCAGCACCCAGGCCGGCTCGTGGTATTCGTTCTGTGCAATCAATTCGGCTGCGGAAACAATGCACTCCGCATACTTGCCGGTGCGAAAAGATTCCGTCGCTTCCGCCAGATCAGCAGCGGAAGCGCTCGCAGCGAATCCGAAGAATGTGACAAAAAATCCAAGCCACAAGGTGACACAGTAAGGAAGATGTTCGCGAGCAATCATGCAGTCGAACCCTTGTGCGTGCCGCCTACGGCAAGACCAAGACTCATCAAGTCTATTTCATGGAACCCCGCCGTTCTATAGGCCCCGACCGACCTGGTTCGCTGGAGCCGCCGGCCTTGTGCCGGCGGTACTTAACTATAGGGGTAGGGAAGTCCGGTTGAGCCGGACTCCCCTCCCTCCGAACCGTGCAGGCGGTTTTCCCGCACACGGCTCTCCCGTTAGTAGTTGACGGATT
>JAYTUF010000259.1:0-8814 GCA_043744755.1 Anatilimnocola sp. | reverse complement strand
AGGTCAGCAAAGCTCGCCGCACGGAACTCAGCAGCCAGAAAATCCTGGCCAACCACCAAAGCAAAAACCCGCCCGCGCGGTGAGAAATGCGGGCTAGGCTTCGGCCATCGCCAGCGGCGCTTCACGCGGATCTGGCGCGCCGAGTTCGATCCAACGGATGAAGTGAGCAATCGTCTCAGCCGGCAGCTTCGGTTTCTTGGGAGGCATCTCCAAGCCCCCTTCGTGCCGCAACGCTTGCACGACCAGACTCTCGCCCGGCTTCCCCGGAATAACGGCCGGCCCCGTATCTCCGCCGCGGCGAGCCCCCTCGCGATGATCGAGCCGCAAGCTTCCTTCAAGCTGCTTCGCTTCGGCGCTATGGCACTTGTAGCAGTGCGTCTTGAGCGCCGGTTCGATCTGCTCGCGAAAGAGTTGCAGCCCGGCGCGCTCGTCCGCCATCGCAATCGCAACAGGCACAATCAGCAGCAACAACGATACGACGCGTGGGTAGTGCATAGACCTGTAGCTTACCCAACAGCGGAAGGAGTGCCAACATTGTCGCCTTTCGCTCCGCGAAAAAACGTTATTTCGCGGAGCGAAAGACGACTATGTGCCGCGAATGAAGTTGAACCACTCATATCCGTCCGGCAGTTGCTCATAGGCCGCGAACTCCAAATGCAGGATGCGGCGATGTAGCTCCGTTCCGGTTAGCGAATCGCCACTGGAGTGACAGATAAGCGGGCGCATGGCCAGCGCGTCGCCGCGGGTGGCGAAGATGGTGACTGGCTCGGCGTCGTCGGCGACGATCCTCGCGCCGGTTAGGTGCGAACCGGGGATCACTCGCAGCGGGCCGTTTTCGCTCGTCACGTCGTCGAGGTGCAGCCGAATCGTGAGCATGTTCTCCAGTAGCGCGACGGGAGCGATCACATGCGGCACACCGGCCTTCAGCGTTGGCCTTGTAAAAAGTTCACTGGGAAGTTGATTGTTCTGCACTGCAATCGTCAGATCCTTGTGCCACGGCAACCACCACGAACGCCCTGGAGGTTTATCGAAAAATAGCCCGCGGACCAGGCCGAACTCCGGACCGAGGATATCGACGAGCACTTGTCCCAGCGCTGACTCCTGCCACAAGCGGGCAACGTCCGGAATGATCTCTAGCGGATTCCGCGCGGCATACACCGTGCCACGACTGGCCAGCGGACTTCCTTGCTCGGTCGTTGATTGCAGCGAGTTCGTCAGGCGCGTGGCGAGCGATTCGGCGAGGTCCGGCTGAATTGCCAACGGGATCAGCGCGAAGCCCTGGTCTCGGATTTGATCAAGCCAAGCCTGCATGGATTGCTCGTGGATTACTGACCGACTGGAATCGAAGTGATCGGGTGCGGCGAACAATTCGAGAGTTTATCTGACTTCGATTGATTAGCCACCGGCTTCAGAGACTGTTCGGCTTTTGCATTGACTTGAACCCGAGGGGTTCGCAGCCCTTAGCCCCGGGTTGAGGCATTAGCCGATACCCGGGGAACAAGGGAGGAAATCATCCCCCGATCCCGAAGGGATCGCAGCGCTGTGATCTGCGATCCCGTCGGGATCGGGGGGATGGAATATGCCTCGAAAACCCCAGGTGTCGCTACGCTCAACCTGGGGCTAGTTGCTTTGATCCCTCCGGGATGGATTCAAATGCGCTCGGAAAGCCGGCCAGTCACTGGAGCCGGTGCGAAGGACTGTTGCCACACTTTGGCACGCAAGGTGCTTTTGATAAAGGTGTGAGCGTTGCAAGCCGTCAATTTCACGGAGGTGATAATAGCCTGCAGAAATCCGCAAGAACTGGCTGTACTCGCGCAGGCGGACCTCGATCGCGGCCTGATGTTGCTGGTGAAGAGCAATGAAGGTTCGCGCTTTGTGGTGCTGAAGAAATAGTGATTGAACAACTGCGTCCGGTTCATGCGTTGTGAGTGACAAGTTCATTCGAGCCGACGCCTGAACCCTCCACGGGCCCCGCGTGTCTAGCGACATGTCGGGCTTTTTTGTTGAGTTGATGGCTCGCTCCTTAAGGTAGCCCGCCGCCTCAGCCAGGGAGTGCCGCGAGTTGACGTCGATGTGCCAACCGTGCGGAGAATTTTGCGACGGTGTTAAGTTAAAATACATTTCCCGGGGGACATTTCTAATGGCGCATGACACCCGACGTTTTGAATGGCGTTGACAGTCCTTGTGGCATGACCTACAACACCCGACACCTGGGCACCAACCCGGGGTTCAATGTCGGGTTGGTTCAGTGATTCCTGCCAGCAATGGCGGAATGAATTGCTGTCAAGCTGACTGGTTGTGGTCCTCACCCGAGACCTACCCTTGATCGCCGCACGCAACTCACTTTTCATCGAGCGCACTGCCCTTCGGCGCTTCTCCGAAGCGCGCTTGTCAATCATTCGCTCTGGCTGCTGCTGGGGCGAGAACGGCAACTCTGCCGCGGAACAACAGCCTGCTGTCGCAGCTTGCCAGCAGCTACCAACTGTCACTGCCTCCCCCAGCAGCAACAGTCGTTGATTTTCCCGTCCCTCCTGACCCCCTGCCGAGCACGGTATGAATCGCCTCACCACGTTGGCTCTGCCCGTTCCGTTCAGTCCACCACGCAGGCAATTGGAGACGGCGCAGGCGAACCGGCCGGCACGGACGCCAACGGGCATTCAAACATTCACTCCTTTGCATTATGAACCTAAATACAACTATCCGCTAATTGTTTGGCTGCACGACGATGGCGGCGATGCTGGCGATTTGCAGCGCGTAATGCCGCTGATCAGCCTGCGGAACTATGTGGGAGTGGCGATCACCGGCGAACCGCTGCCCACCCGCCGCGGCTGTGCGTGGCGGCAATCAGCCGAAGGAATCATTGCGGCCGAGAATCAATTGGCCGATGCACTCGAGTTGGTCGCTCAAAAATTCAGCATTCATTCGCAACGCATCTTTCTCGCGGGTAGCGGCGCGGGCGGCACGCTGGCGCTGCGACTCGCCCTGCGCAATCCCGATCGCTTCGCCGGGGCGCTAACACTCGGTGGCGAATTTCCCCGCGGCCAATCACCACTTTCGATGCTTGCCGCCGCCCGCCGCTTGCCGCTGTTCATCGCTCATTGCCGCGATTCGGTCCGCTATCCGGTCGAACGCCTTTGCGAAGAGCTAAAACTCTTTCACACTGCCGGCCTGGCGGCCACCATTCGCCAGTATCCATGCGGCGATGAAGTCAACACGCAAATGTTGCACGACCTGGATCTCTGGCTTATGGAACGCGTCACCGGTGTCCACTGCGAACCAGTTCCAACGCCGGTTGCGGAAGAATGGAACTGACTTCCAACTTCCAACCGCAACTGCGAACTCTGGCAAGGTGCTACTCTTAATTCGCTCTTGCGTTCTTCCGGCGAATGCCGGAAAGTCCGCGGCCGCCTATGTCATCTTTGCCGGTTGAGAGGATTCTGTCATGAAATTTCAACTTCCTGCCTGGTCAATGCTGCCCGTTATCGGTGGCTTGGGTTTGTGCGTGCTAGGGTTTTACAGCAGCAGCGGCGCTGCGCAGCAGGGCGGTCAGCCGCCGTTTGCGAACGCCGTTGAACAGCGCAACGAAATGATCCGCGAGTTACGCGAGATCAAGGAGTTGCTCAAGGAGCAAAACGCTGCGCTCCGCAGCACGTCCAAAACCAATGCCGCCGAAAAACCTGTCACCGAGAAACCCAAACGCTGAGCCGGCAACCATCCGCGCCAACTGTTCGCGCGCTGGCCGATCTCGCGCGCTCGGTTTTTCGCTGATCGAAGTGCTGGTGGTCGTGACGATCATGGCCATTCTGGCCGGGCTGGCGATTCCCTATCTATCGAACGCGGCCGTCGATCAGTTGCAGTCGGTAGCGACGGTTATCGTGGCCGATATCGATTACGCCCGTAACCTGGCCATCGCGAATGCGTCCGAATATAGGCTGACACTCGATGCCGCGAACAATCGGTATCAACTGACGCACAGCGGCAGCAACCCGCTGCTCAATGCGCTCCCCAGTTCGCCGTTCAAGTCGCCCGGTGACACCGCCGCGACACAAACGACGCGGCTGGATCATCTGCCCATCGGCCCCGGCGTGGTGCAGTTGCTCGGCGGGAAACGCGCCACCGGTAGCACTGCGGAATTGACCGACGTGGCGTTCACTGCGCTGGGGAGCACCAGCCGGCCGGAAGATACGCTCATTTGGCTCACTGCCGGGCAAGGGACAACGCGACGATACATCGCCGTGCGAGTGTCCGCGGTCACGGGCCTGGCGCAGATCGATCCCCTCACTGCCGCGTCCCCGACGGGCTTGGCTGCTTTGTCCTCACTTCCCTAACGGCACATTTGTCCGATCGAATTTATGATCAGTTGGCTCGGCAAACATCGTTGCGGTCCTGTCGGCGTCGATCTCGGCGCGCGATCGATCAAGCTCGTGCAGTTTTCGAGCGATCGCGCGCGGCTGATCGATGCCTGCCGGTGTGAACTGCCGCCGGTCCCGACGGGCACGCCCTTCGAGCAACATCTGGCGCGGTGGTCTGAGGGGCTGCAAAAAGCGCTCGAGGGCCGGGCGTTTCGCGGCCGGGATGTCGTCGTTTGCCTGGGCGACCGACAATTGTTTTTACAGAACGTGCGCGTGCCGCGTGAGTTGGGTCCGCAGATGCATCGGCTCGTTGCGCAAGAGGCCGCGGGGCGGTTGCCGTTTGCGATGGACGAAGCGGAACTCCGGTTTGTTGAAGCAGCCGATGTGCGGCAAGGGGATGCGACGGTTCGCGAAGTGATTGTGTTCGCCTGCCAGCGCGCGGTGCTCCAGCAGACGTTGAAGCTGGTCGAAGATGCGAAGTTGCATCCCGTAGCCGTAGATGTGGAACCCGCCGCGCTGGCCCGTTGCTACGCCGCCCAGTTTCGGCGCGAAGACGACAAGAACGAACGAGCCCTGATCGTCCATATCGGCTATTCGCGCACCGCGGCGGTCATTGCGCAGGGTGCGGAGATGCTGTTCGTTAAATACATCGACATCGGCGGCTCGCATCTCGATGCTGCGATTGCCCGACACCTAAAGATGGATGCGGAAGAAGCGACGTTGCTCCGCAAACACAATGGCGATCGGCGCTCGGACATGCAAGACCCCGAAGTGGCCCGCAGCGTCGCGGAAGCGACCCGTCCCGTAATCGAGCGCCTCAGCGGCGAACTGTCGATGTGCGTGCGATACCACAGTGTGACGTTCCGCGGTCAACAGCTAATACGGATGGTGCTCGGCGGCGGTGAAGCCACGCCGCAACTGCTCGAAGCGCTCGGCAAAACACTCGACATCAAATGTGAATTGAGCGATCCCTTCCGCGCGTTCCCCACCGCTCCCAACCTGGGCCGCAAGGGCCAGTGGGATGTAGCCGCGGGGCTGGCCTTACGAGAATTGAATTAGGAACCAGGCGACCAACATGCAAACGATCGACTTTCTGCCGGAACACTACCGCGAGCAGCGCAAGCAGCGCCGCGTGCGCTGGTGGTGGGCGCTGGTCGTTTGCTTGTTCGGCGGCATCGTTGGCGCCGCATTCAGCCTGCAATGGCTTAGTGTGCAGCGGATCAAACGCGAGCTCAGTCAGCTCGAAACGCAGGCCGTGACCTTTCGACAACTCGATCAGCATCTGCTGGAACTCGAAGCCAAGATTCTTGCGCAGAGCCATAGCGCGAACCTGTACACGTTTCTGAAGCATCCTTGGCCGCGGACGCAAATCCTGGCAGCCGTGGTTCAGCCGCTGCTTAGGCAAGTGGAGCTCTCGAGCCTGCGGATCAACGAATCGTTCGTCCCGAAAATGAATGCAACAATTGCTCCACCCGAAGCCAGTTCCGCAGCCTCTCCCCCAGCCCATCCCGCCATTGCGGATCTCCAGCAGTTGTACGACACGCACGAGTCGCAGCGCGTCGTAGTGACGATTGAAGGGACCGCTCAGGAAGTGGAACCGGTGCACGACTATCTCGCGGCCCTCGGCCGCCATCCGCTGATCGCCGAAGCGCGGCTCAATAGCCTGGAAATGCGCAAGCTCGAAACACATTCGCTGGTCGTGTTTCAATTGCAGTTGACGGTGAAACCGGGCCACGGCTTGAGTGATGGCCCGACCGGTCCGCTGGAGTCGATCCTCGAACAGGCAACGCCGGAAACGGCCCTCAAGAATCTGGAGCCCCTCCGATGACCATCCTGCGCTATCTGCCCATCGAAGAACCACCACCGAGGAAGGCGGCGCAGTGGTCGCTCGGCATCGCCATGTTTGCTGCCTTCATCATGCCCTTTGTGCTGCTGAGCACGAACGCGAAGTATCGCGAGTTGGTGGTCCAGGCTACGGCGAAGTTTGAGAAAACGCATCGAGACACGATACCTGGATTCGGGAGCTCCGCTGCGGGTCCGTCAAGATGATTAAGTCCAAATCTGTTTTATCGCGCACGCCCCCCTCGTGGCTGGTGACCGGTTTGGTCGCCACGCTGGCGGTGCTGTACACGTTGTTCATCTTTCTGCCAACGCAGCGCAGCGCGGCCATACTCAAATCGAAAAAGTACGAGCTGATGCAGTATGTCGCCAACCGCTCCAAGCTGGGCGACAAGATTGAACAGGCTCGCCAGCGGCACGCGCTGGTCAAGCAATCAAGCGTCTCCTGGCACCAGCATGCGCCGAAATTGGGCGAGCTGGGTCGAGTGCTCTCCGGCATCACGCAACAAGCCCGGCAGGCGGGTGTGAGGTTGCAGCGGTTCGATCCGCAGCCGAATGTGGCGCTGCAATCGGTCTCGCAGCAGGCGATCGCAGTCGCGCTGGAGGGAGACTTTGCCCAGGTCTTCGATTTCTTGCATCGCTTGGAGTCGTTGCCGCACCGGGTTTGGATTACCAACTTGACGCTATCAGCCGCTTCGGAAGATGCACAAACCTTGCGGGCTGAGATGACTTTGACGATTTTTGCCGACCTTGCCGAAAATCCCGATTACGCAAAGTCTACCTGACCGATGAACAGACACAGCGCAGCCCGCTGAACGCATTCAATTCACACCAGGCAAAGCCGTGAAGTTAGATAAACTACTGACTCGACTGAAACGGGATCTGACCGCCAGCCCGCAAAAAGCGGCGGCCCTGGGCCTGATGGTGCTCGTTGCGCTCTACTTCTGGGCACCGCTGGTCTTGAAGTACGCCAAAGGAAAGTCCCAGCCCACGAAATCCGCTGTCAGCAACATCATTCTGACGGACGACCCCGTGCTGGCAAAAACGGCAGTCCATCCGGCGGCAAACAGCGCCCACTGGGATCGCATTCGCCTGACACTCGCTCAAGATCGAATGATGCTCGCGGCCACGCATCACGAGAGCTGGGTGAATCCTTTCGCCCGACTGCACGAACCGCCGAAGCCGCTGCCAAAAACCTCGACGACGGAACCTGACGAGACTGAACCGGTTGAGAACACGTCGATTCCCAAGACAGCGACGGTGGAACCTGCAGTGGCGAAAGCCAGATTAGAGAAAGTAGTTCTGTCGAGCCTGTTGATCGGCAAACGAGATTCCGCGTCCGTTATTCAGGGAACCGTGTATCGCGTCGGAGATATTCTCTCGCTGCCTGGCGATGAAGGGCAACCGGCGCTCGAATTGCGAGTTCGAGGGATCGATCCTCAGGGCGTGGACTTCGAATACGATAAGCACAAATACCGCCTCGAACGAATCAAGCCCAAGCTTTCGCCCGGCGATCATTTGCGGCAGGACTAGCAAGCCGGCCCCAATCAAATAAATACAGCAAAAAAATAGAGCAGATTACGAGGTCAAGGACGACCATGCCCAACGCATTGCGAATGATGATTCTGGGTGCCTGCGCCGCTGTGGGCTTGGGCGTAGCCATTGCGCTGGCTTTGACGCAACCCAAGCCGCAAATCGTGCCGGATGTGCTTGATCCGCAACCATCCGCTGCGACGCAGGCCGTCATTGCACAAGCGCCCCCGATTTCTCGATCGCCTGCGGATGTGGCGAACACTCCTTCCGTGCCAGAACGCCAGGCGCCGGAGCTCGCCGCCTATCGCCGGGCGGTGGGAGGACAGATCGACGAATTGCAAGAGACCGTCGATGCACTCGATCGCAGTTCGCAACAGCAGCAGCAGTTCCTCAGCACGATCATTGCGAACCAGCAAAATCAGGCGGCGCAGCAGCAACGCGCTCAGCAGCCGGAAGACACCGTTCCGCCAGGCTTGCCCCGCGTTTCTGTGACGCAGCCCTCGCTGCCGGAACAACCGGCGCCGCTCTTGCCCAGCAATCGAGCTGAACCGTTGCCGGCGCCGCGAGCGCCGCGGATTTCGAATGCAGCCGGCGATGATCGACTGACTATTAATGTCCAGAACACCGATATCCGCGAGGTGCTGGAACTGCTCAGCCAGCAAGGAGGCCTGAACATTCTCGCCAGCAAGAGCGTGTCCGGCGCGGTGACAGCTTCGCTCACAGGGGTCGATCTCGATACCGCGATGGCGGCCATTCTCAAATCAACCGGCTACGTCGCCCGCCGCGAAGGGGAGATCATCTACGTTGGCACGCCCGCCGATTTCGCGCAGATGGATCAGACCGAAGACCGCATCCTGACGCGCGTTTATCGCCCGAATTACATCAAGGCCGCCGACCTGCAAGGCCTGTTCACGTCGCTCCTCTCGCCCGAGGTGGGCAAGGTGACCGTCTCGTCACCCTCCGAAATCGATATTCCGGCCGACCAAACCAAGACGGGCGGCAACAACCTGGCCGGCACCGATGTGGTCATCGTCCGTGATTACGAAGCGGTGCTCAAACAGCTCGACCAGATTTTTCTCGATGTCGATTG
>JAYTUF010000258.1:0-2281 GCA_043744755.1 Anatilimnocola sp. | reverse complement strand
CGGGCGGCTGTTCGCCAGCTGCCTCATACAATACAGCCGCATAGGCAGCATGCGCCAGACCGGCTTCTGGCGCCTGCTCGATGAGCCTGCGCAGATATGCTACTTGTTCGATGAGGTTTTGCCGGTCGCGGAAGCTGTCCATGCCCAAAACGAACGATTTCAGCGCTTCGGGCGAGACGTTTCCGTGCGTCGAGTTGACCATCCAGATCGCTGACGTTGTGGCCGGCGTAACCCGAGCCATGGCCTGTTCTGGAAGTGGGCTATCCAAGGTTGCGGGGCCTTCGAAGACACCGTGCCACAGGATCAAGTTCTCACGTGCATCCTCCAGGGTCACCTGGACACGCGCAAGGGAACCGCTGGTTTGGACCGCCCCACGGATTCGGATCCGCGCTGAGCGGTCGCGAAGGGCGGAAACTACTTGAACTTGGCGGGCCGCCAAAACGCCCAATGTCAGGTCACGCACGCGATCTGCGATCGCCGTCGCGGACGGATCGTTGCTCGCCGTTTGGAAGGGAAGGATCATTACCGACATTTGCGGTGGAGCGACAGCACGCCAGCCCAACCCTCCAGCCAGTGCAACTAGCAACACCCCCAGGACCAACGTGGCCACCGGCATCCTCGAGGATCGCTTGCGTTGGACGTCGGCGGCGTTGGCTTCGATTAGCCTATAGCCGACCCGCGGCACGGTCTGGAGAGTGAAAGCTCCATGAGATTCGCCCAGCCGGCGCACCTTAGTCATGCAGGTGTTTATTGCGTCGTCGCTGACAAATCGCCCGCCCCAGCAGCGCTCGATCAGCCGATCACGCGATACAACTCGGCCTCGCTCTTCAGCGAGACTGACCAGGACCTGCATCACCCTCGGTTCGAGCGTCTCGAAAGCGCCGTCGCTGACAACCTCACGGATCGCAGGCCTGATGTTTAGCCCGCCCAATTGGAAATCGACAGCGGTGGATAGGTCCAGCTTTGACGCCGATCCGGCGGCCGCCGCGGACTTGGCATCCATCGGTCAGCTCACAGAGGGCGCGGAGGATACGGTCGAGCCAAAGCACCCTCTCAAGCCGGCAAGCTGAACTATTGCATTCAAACTGTGGCTTGTCACTGATTGAGCGTCCTAGCCGGTCAATCAACGGCAATCCGTTAGCCTTCCGTCAGGTCCCCGCCAATGCAAATAGGTGCTCCCATGTGTAGTCTGGGCGTCCACATTCTTGCGGGAGACTAGCATGCCCAAGTTCATCCAAAGCCTCATTGCGATGGGTCTGGTAGCCTCGCTAGTCTGCGGCTGTGCTGGCGGGGCAGGAGCCGGTCCTGGTTTATCGTTCGGGAGCTCTCCACCGCCTGTAACGATACCACCGCCGCTTCAACCTCTACCCTCGTTTTCGCCGCTGACGGCCTTACTGCCGACGCAACCGAATGGCGCACCCCCGGCTCCAACGGGAGCGCAAACCCCGCCCAGCTCGGCGATCACCTTTACCTGCTGGGATGCTTGCGGCGCCGGCGCGGGCGCCGTTCTGAAGCTGAGCGGTGTCGGACTAAACCAGCAGCGGGCGGTCACCCCGATGACGTTGACGATGGCCCTGGACGCTAGTCTGCGACCCACCTCAATCTGGGTAGGCGATACCGCTCCGCGAGGTACCTGGGTCCGCGGGACGGAAGCCTTCTACAGCGGCTTTGTCCCGCTTAGCGCCGGGACCCGGTTCGATTATGTCTACGCCTACGACGGGGGCTCCACCGACCCCGTGAATGAAATCACCGTTAGTGCGCCAAGCTCTCTAAAATTTATGAGTTTTGGATGGTGGGGCGGGTCGCAGAGTTTCGCCGTGGGCCTTGAGACCCCGGGCGCCTCTATCCCTGTCACCGGTTCGGCCACATTCAGCGGAACGCTGGCCGGCCAGTACAATCGCTCTTCGACGCCGGCCGATTACGTCACGGTCGCCGCACCAATGTCCCTAGCGGTGAACTTTGGCGCCCGCACCGCCAACTTTGCTTCAGCGGCCTGGAGCGATTTCAGCCAGACATATAACGGGACCGCCCTTTCAGGTTCCATGAGCTACAACGCCCAACAGAACTCCCTTTCGGGCACGCTGACCACGGCCAACGGAACCTACGCGGGACCCGTTGTCGCGCGCTTTTTCGGCGGCAGCGCGCAGGAAGTCGGCGGCAGTTTTGTGCTCACCCCGACCGGGACTGCAGGCGGGGGGATGGTCGGAGCCTTTGGCGCGGCCCGCTGATAGAGTGCTTAGAGTTTTCGCCGCGCTCGCGGCGCTGACTGCGATCGCGAGCG
>JAYTUF010000257.1:0-8830 GCA_043744755.1 Anatilimnocola sp. | reverse complement strand
TCGCTCCTCCGCCCGCGTTCAACCCCGCGACCCGTAGCGCTACTATTAATACACCGTGGTCACAAATTGACTACATCTATAAACTCGAGACGTTCATATTTTCAGGAGCGGTGCCCCAGCAATTCAATTTTGATATTCAGATCATGGACGACAATATCGCGGAGTCGATTGAAATGTTTGCGGTTGGAATCACCGTCAACGGATTGACCAGTCCGCGTGATGTGAAAGCTGGCCCCGATCTTCCCGTCGAAATTCGCGATAACGACGTCGCCGTCGTTTCAATCCAGAACAAGCGGATTCGCGAAACCGACGCCGGTGGATTGACGGTCGGCGCAGTGGGCTATACGGTCAGCCAACCTTCTGACAGTGCTATCACCTTTACCATCAATGATACTCCCGGAACTGCAGTGGCGGGAACGGATTACAATGCCGCGATCTATCCGTTGACGGTTACCATTCCGCCCAACACAACTTCCGGAACGTTCGACGTTTCGATCTTCAACGATACAACGTATACGGGTGATCGAACATTTACGCTGACCGCCACTGGTGCCACACCGCCGCTGGGTACTACAAACAATGTCAGTATTTCCCCGACCAACGGCACGGCGACGATCGGTATTGAAGAAGACGAATGGTGGTGGGAGTAAGCATGTTACGCACAATTACATTGGTAGTCGTGGTTTCGATTGTCCTGGTTTCCGCAAGCAATACATCGCACGCGGAGCCGAGGATATCGGCGCTCGTACCGCGAGCGAAAGACGACGTCGGGGCGCACAACACGCACGGCTGGGCGCTGCAGCGCGATCCTGATCGAATAGTACTGAAGAGCCTTCACAAGATTTCGCTGCTCGCCAGGGTGGAAGGTAAGTTACAAGAATCCAGCGGACATCTCGTTGCGAACGAACTTCCTTTTTTCGGCATCGGAAACTTGGGTAACTCTCGATTTTGGGTTCCGGAGACCGGTGGAACAACTATTGGGGTTTTCGAAGCCAAACGCGATCCAAAGCCGCACCTCGAGCGACTCAAGGAGGTCGGATTTTCACGGAACTTTCGGGTAAGCAATGGACTTGGGTATAATGGAGGCGACGTCGTACTTTCACTCCCTTCCGGTCCCATGGCGGCCTTGCTGAGGCGTGATGCATTTTCTTTGGTGCAATGGAATGCGAAGGCGGGAACCATCGATTCCGGCGGAAAGCCTTGGGACGGCGATCAAAAGTGGCACACCTACCCCATTCCGTCGTTGAGCGCGGCTTGTGCGTTAGGGGATGGGGAGGCGCTCGTTGCCGCACAACGCCTGGACGCTTCCGGAGCCGCCCATTTGACCGTCTTCCAAGCCTTTCCCGATACGCTCAAGCCGCTCAGTGTGACGACCGAAAAGCAGGACGAAAAACAGCTCGTTAAGGGGATTCGCCTCGTGATGTCGCTCGCGTCGTCGCGCGATGGAAAGCTGGTCGTAGGCTGTGGCGGGGAAGAGGCAACTCTCTTTGAATGCAATGAGAAGAAGGAGTTGGCTCATCTCGGGCTTTATTGTGCCGCTGGTGATGTCGCCGACAATGGCTGGGCAATGGGAGTTGAAGGTTTGGTTCGGCCGCGGCTGTGCGCGGCCGGTGAAACTTGGGAAAGCATCGCGTTTATTGATGAACTCGCCGGCGGTGTGTCCCTGTGTCGATATGACGTGACCACGAAAAAAATGGTGACGGTGCAGACGGTTGATTTGAATAAGTTATTGTTGGACAAACCGGGGACTGCCATCGCTATAACATTTGCAGGGCGATATCTGCGAATCGCCACAACTCGCTTTGCCCTGATCGAGCTCGATTTCAAGATGTGATGAAATCATTTGGCGGGGTGGCCGTGATTTGTTGAACGGGAGGGTGGCTGTGTTTTCGCGTTAGCGATAACACGGCTGCGCGGCGCTCTCGGTCTCAATTCTAAATAGACTTGCATTTTAGGACGCAAAACATTCAGATACCGCAATGAGCCGTGAGAGTCGCCAGCATCGTCGCCGCGAAATCAATGCACCTGGTCATGCGCACGAACTCACGTTCTCTTGTTTTCACCGATTTCGCTTTCTACAAGCCGAAAGAACATGCCCGTGGTTAGCGGACGCCATCGAGGCGGCTCGCGAACTGCACGCCTTCGACCTGTGGGCCTATGTTTTCATGCCCGAGCATGTCCATTTGATCGTGCGGCCGCGCCGGCCCGGCTATCAAATGCGATCGATCCTGGCCGGCATCAAAGTGCCAGTGGCACGTCGCGCAATTCGCTACTTGCAAGATCAGAAGTCGCCTTGGCTGCAACGACTGACTCGCCAGCGTGGTTCGCGCACCGAGCGACTCTTCTGGCAGTCAGGCGGCGGTTACGATCGCAACATCACCTGCGCGAAAACGCTGCTGCAAATGATCGATTACCTGCACCTCAATCCTGTTCGACATGGCCTGGTAGCGTCTGCCCGCGATTGGAAATGGTCCAGCGCTGCCTGGTTTGAAGGTGGCTCGTCACCTCTCCCGCTGGATCCCATTCCTTGGGAATGGCTAGTGGGCTGAATCGTCACTCGCGGTGTGTCATCATGGAAAGCGAGATCGCAGCCCGGCCGTGTTATCGCTATCGCGAAAACACAGCCACCCACTCAACAAAACACGGCCACCCCGCCGGATAAGATAGTCGACTCGAAATCAACCTCCGAGCCGGTCGCCAAACTGCCTGCCTGAAAGCTAACCTGCCACCAGAATACCAAGGTGAGATCAAGTCGCCTCATTCATATTGACGGTGTGGAATATTAATGATGTGCGCTGCGGGAAACCGCCACCGACGTCGACCCTGGTTTAAACTCCCTAGTCGTGCGGATTTCGCAGATTCCGACCACCTCCGACTAGTGGAAGTGAAGCTGGCAACTGGCTTAAGTAGACTGCCGTAGTGCCCGCTCAGGCTCATCTCGTCATTGGCGGCTCATTTTTTGCAATGGCTGCAACGGAATCGATCGAATCGTTCATGGCGGACCATGCCTTGAATCGCGATCAAATTCACGGCTAGACTTTTCGGTCACTATCTACGGAACAGCAAAAATGCTCAAAACACGAGTCACTCGCAAGCGGTCTAAGGGCGATTTTCTTAACCAGTTTCCGCCACGCGTGCAGACGTTTCGGGGGCTGCGAATGGAGCCTCTGGAACAGCGCATGCTGCTCACGATGTTCTTGGTGAATACAACCGCGGACGAGGTCAGTAATAACGGACGGGTCAGCCTCCGCGAAGCGCTCATGGCCGCCAATTCCAACTCGGCCGTCGGCGATGCCCGGGCTGGGCGAGCCTCCGGCGATTTCATCCGCTTCGACCGTTCCCTGTCCGGCCGGACGATCGAACTCAGCCTGGGCGAGTTGCCAATCAATGACGACCTTACCATTGATGGCCAACGGCTCAACATCACAATCGACGCTGGCGGCCTGAGTCGCATTTTCAACGTCAATACAAACCAATCCCTGAATCTGACCAATCTAACACTGACTGGCGGTGATGTCGCCACTGAAGGGGGCGCGATTTCATTTGCGGGCGGGGGCGCCTCGAACCTTCGCAACGTTGATATCTTCGATAGCACAGCCAGTGGCGTCGGCGGCGGGGCCATCTACGTGATCGGCGGTCGTGTCCGCATTAGCGATTCAGATATCTCAGACAACGCGGCCGATGGCGCTTCCGGCAGCGGCGGCGGATTGTTGATCGCCGCGGGCAACGTATCAGTCACCAACAGCCGAATCAGTGGCAACACGTCGATCCGTGCCGGCGGTGGTATTGAAATCGTCAATGGCCAGCTCACGCTGCACAACGTTGACCTCGGCGGTCCCACGCCGGTCGATGGTAACTTCACCGGCTCACCGAGCGGCTCAGGCTCCGGACCTACGGTCGACGAAGCGCTCCTCTCGTACTTTTTCGATGAAACGGGGACGACCGCGCTCGCTACCGGCACAGCCGCCGACGATGCTGGCAATCCCTTGCTGAATTTCATCGGCAACGGCGGTGCAGCGGCCGATCTCCATACTGGCCCCGGCACGGGCGTCTCTGGCCTGCCCACCGACCGCGCCTTCGACAACTCGGCCAGCAACGGCATCATCGGCGCCAGTCGCGCGCAACACGCGGCCGACTTCCAGCCAATCGACGCGCTCGCTGCCTTTACGCTTTCCGGTTGGTTTCGGCTCCCCGAAACAGCCACCGAAAGCATCGGCCGCCAGGATGCCTTGATCGAAAACAGTACGATCTCGGTTCTCGATAATCCCGGTGGCTATCGGCTCCGCGGCGGCGCAGTGGCTGACTCCGGCACGCTCGAACTCCGCGTCAATCGCGATTTTGAGATTGAGTCTTCGGCGGCCTACACCGAAATCGGCGAGTTCGTCTTTTTCGCCGTCAGCTATGACGGAACATTGACCGCCGACAACGTTAAGTTTTACAAAGGCACCGAAACCGGCGGAGTAACACTCGTCGATACTTTGACTCTCGACGCGGGCGTCGTTCTTGATGAAAACATTCCGCTCACTCTGGGCGTGACGCAAACGAGCGGACTGACGATCAATCCCTTCCAAGGACAGCTTGACAACATTCGTATCGACGGAGCAGTCGTCTCGCTCGCCCAACTCGAAGCCCGCCGGTCGTTTGACCTCGGCGCTGTTCCGATGTCCACGGGAAATCCGGGGAACGGGGGCGGGCTGCACGTCACGGGAATCGCCGATGTGGAAATCATCGGCGGCCGCGTTCGCAATAACTTCGCAGCCAGTGAAGGCGGTGGCCTGTGGAATCAAGTCGGTAGCAAGTTGACCGTTCGCAGCGGCACTATCATTTCCCAGAATATCGCCAGCGGCGACGCGATCGACAACGGCGGCGGCGGCATCTTCAACAATGGCGGCACGCTCAGTGTTCAAGGCTCGACCATCCGCGCCAATGTGGCCGATGGCACTGGCGGCAGCGGCGGCGGGATCTTCTCCACGGCGGGAGACGTTTCCCTCTCGAGCACCACCCTCGACGGCAATATCGCCAACCGAGCCGGCGGCGGGATTGAAATCATCGATGGCGATCTCAGCCTCCGCTTCTCGACGCTGAAAAACAACGTCGCTGGGCCGGAGGGTTCTGCGTCGCCCGGCAACGGCGGCGGCTTGCACGTCAGCGGCGCCAATGCCGACGTCAGCCTGTTCCTCACTCATGTGACGGACAACATCGCGGCCCGCGAAGGGGGCGGCTTGTGGAACCAGGCGGGCAGCACCCTGAGCATCACCAGCTCGACGATTCGGGGTAACCGCGCACTCGGTACTGCCGGCGACGATGGCGGCGGCGGCATCTTCAACAACGGCGGCGTCGTCGACTTGATCTTCTCGCGTGTCGAACGAAATTTCGCCACCAGCAACGGCGGCGGGATCTTCAATCTGGCCGGCGGCGAGGTCGAAGTCCGCACTAGTTACATCACCCGCAATTCCGCCGGCGACACCGGCGGCGGAATTTTTAACGACGGAGACCTAGAACTCCGCTTCGCCCTCATCACCAACAACGACGCCGAAAACGACGGCGGCGGCATCTTCACGGATGACGACGGCGTCACCGTCATCGCCCTCTCCCTACTCTTCGGCAACACCCCTAACAACTCCAGCGGCCCCGGTTCGACCAATTGAGGATAATTGGCACGATGCATCAACTTTTCGGCGGGTGGCACGGAGTGTACTCACCCGTGTCTTCTTGGGACTTATGAGATAACGTCACCTGGCCATGAACCCGTGACTTCGCTCGGCTTATGAGGTCAGGCTTTTGGCAAAATTGGGAAGATGTACAATGCAGGACGCCAGGGAAGTGAAGTTTCCTTGCCGAGTGGCGCTATCGCAGAAGGGCCTGATTTTTAGCCGGCAGCGAGGTTCGAGCTTCCTTGATAATGGCCATCGAACACGGGTGAGTACCCGCCGTGCCATTCGCCGAACCAGTAGCGGTAGCTGAACGCGGGTGCCATCCCAGTTTCTGGTATAATGACGCGGCTCAGGGTGGCGTTGGCCGTTAAGTTTTGGGCGTTTTAGGTCTGAGGCATCGCTCGGCGGTGGAGGTGGCAATGAGCAGGCGGCTGACCGCAATCATACAGGCCGAGGGAGCGGGTTTCGTGTCCCTGTGCCCGGAACTGGACATCGCGAGTCAGGGGGACACGATCGAAGCAGCCCGGGACAATCTCCGCGAGGCATTGGAATTGTTCTTCGAGTGCGCCTCCCCTGCCGAGATCGAGCAGCGGTCGACGGGCGAGGTCTTCGTCACGCAGGTGGAGGTGGCCGTTGGGTAGGCTGCGCGTGTTGTCGGGCCAGGAGGTCTGCGTGATCCTGGAGCAGCACGGCTTCGTGCGCGTTCGGCAACGCGGTAGTCATATCGTCATGCAGAGGGCGCTGGCTGGCGGCACGACAACCGTCCCGGTGCCGGACCACCGCGAGGTGAAGAGTGGCACCCTGCGTTCGATCATCCGGCAGTCTGGCGTGCCTCGTGGCGAGTTCGAGTCGTGAACTGCGCCGCCAGAGTGGCTTCTTCAATTAGGAGATTTGCGGATCATGTGGATTCAGCAACAGATGAAGTGCCTCACGTTTCCGTTGCTGGCGGTATTCGTTTTCGGGAGTGGTATGTTGGCCTACGGCCAAACGCAGGGGCTCGTTCCGCTCACGGAGATGACCGCCAAGGATAAGTACAAGGGTGAGGACGGCGGCCTCTACGGCGGCGGCAAGAACGAGCCGCCGCAATCGCACCAGGCCGCGGCCAAGAAGGAACTCGCGAAGATCGTGCCGCTCGATGCCGAAGGTAAGCCATCTAAAGACGGCAAGATCGTACTTCTTTCCATGGGCATGTCGAACACAAGCCAGGAGTTCTTGCTCTTCAAGAAGATTGCCGACGCGGACCCACAGAAGTCCTCGCGCCTCGTCATCGTGGACGGCGCTCAGCATAGCCGCGATGCGGCGGCTTGGGCGACCGGCAGGGGACGGGGTCGAGACGTGTGGCCCGAATTGCAAAAACGGCTGAAACAGGCCGACGTCACCCCCGCGCAGGTTCAAACCCTATGGTTGAAGCATGGCATGTAACAGGCGAGTTACGGCGCCGCGTTGGAAGATGCGAGGACATTCCAGGGTTATCTCCTCACAATCCTGCATCAAGCGAAAACGGCGTTCCCCAACTTGCGAGTCGTCTATCTCTCCAGTCGCATCTATCAAGGCTACTCCGATGTTCGGCATCCCGAGCCTGAGCCTTATGAAACGGCCTTCGCCGTTCGCTCGATCATCCAGGACCAGATCAAAGGAAAGTCGGAGCTCAACTATGATCCCGCACGCGGCGCGGTGAAAACGCCGCTCGTCCTGTGGGGTCCCTATATTTGGGCCAACGGGACGACGCCACGCAAGAGTGACGGACTAACCTGGGAACGCAAGGATTTTCAGGACGGAGATGGAGTCCACCCCACGCCATCCGGAGGCAAAAAGGTTGCTGAGCGGCTCTTGAAATTCTTCAAGACTGACTCGCTTGCGAAGACTTGGTTTGTCGAGCGGTGAAAGCACGGATCCGGCAGAGTGGCACGACGTGTACTCACCCGTGTCTTCGCTGGTCTTATGAGATCAGGCACCTGGCGAAATCGGGAAGATGTACAATGCAGGACGCCAGGGAAGTGAAGTTTCCTGGCAGCGTGACGATACCGCAGAAGAGCGTGATTTTTCGCTGGCAGCGAGGTTCGGGCTTCCTCGATAATGGCCATCGAACACGGGTGAGTACCCGCCGTGCCATTCGCCGCCCCCCGTTTAAGGTAGCACCGCCGCAACGGCTCCGACGAAATGCAGCGCAAGGCAAAGGTCACGCGATGCCCCTGGTCAATCCTGAGCAGTTTGCGGATCGAGTTTACGAGGCGTCGAAGGCCGCATTCTCCGCCCTGATCGGCGAGAACACGAGCCAGACTTTTTACTCCTTCGGGCTATGGACGGACGACTCGCTCCAGTTTCTGCACCCGGCCGCGAACACCGAGCAGGCACTGACGGCGACGGTTCAGCGCTACAGAGAGACGGTGGACCCGAAGTATGGGTGTAACTCGACGCGGGCCGGGATGCGGTGGTCTTACGGCGATTGGGGGTTCTTCCCGTATGAAGATGGTGACCACTTCGGCGAGATCAACCGGATTCTCAGCTCCAACTTCGACAGTATGGTGGCCGACGAGGAGTTCGACGGCGGGTTGGAACTGCTCTGGGCCTCCACCCTCAAGGGCTTTCACTGGCTAGAGTCCGAGGGCTTCTTCGGCACGGGACCGGCACGGTCGAAAGTCACGTTACTGGTTGTCGGCCACCTGCCGTCGGAACTAGTCAATGCGTGGCTTTCCGCCTTGAATCCGCCGGACGTGGTTGAAAAGTTCACGCGCTGGAACTGTGATGCCCCCGACAGTGGCGAGTGAACATACGAAGTCGCCGAAACCAAGCATCGCCGGAATCTTCTTGGACGATAACAGTTTCGCCCGCGATTTCCAGCGCCTCGGCCCGGTCAAGGCCTCGGCGCAAGTTGTTAACGGCAGTTGAGTTAGTGAACTCTTATACACAACATGATAACCAATTATCGAAAACATACTAAGGAATCTGATAACAACTCCTTCATTTTTGTCGCCGACGCCGAACCAGGCGCTGCAACAGACGGCGAGGCGTGATCGTTCGGCGGCAGAGGGCGGGCGACTGATTGTGAAGATGTGATGAATCTTATCTTCGGTTCATGACAACTTAATGGTGGGTCGGTAAGCTCTAGGCTGATTCCAAGTTTCACTTGACTCGATGTTGTGTTCATCTCGAAAAGGTTACGCTTCGTCGTGATT
>JAYTUF010000256.1:0-8864 GCA_043744755.1 Anatilimnocola sp. | reverse complement strand
AGGGCAACGACGGCCGCGATCACAATCCCGAAGGCTTCACCATGTGGCTGGCCGGCGGTGGCGTGAAGGGCGGCATCAAATATGGTGCGACGGATGAATTCGGCTACTACGCGGCGGAAAACAAAGTCCACGTGCATGACTTGCACGCCACGCTGCTTCATCTGCTGGGTCTCGACCACGAACGCTTGACCTATCGATACGCGGGACGTGATTTTCGGTTAACAGATGTCGCGGGCAAAGTGGTTCGCGGCGTGATGGCATGACTTTTTTCTAGTTCCCTCTCCTCGGTACTCCGGGGAGAGGGTGAGGGGCTGGGCTGCGGGTATTCCTGAGATTCACAATCTGAGTCCTTTTGCACTTCAACCCCTCACCCCGGCCCTCACCCCGGCGTACCGGGGAGAGGGAGTTCATCATGTCGGTGCTGCGGTTCATCTGCGTCGTCTTCTATCTCAGCTTGGCCTCTTCAGCACTGGCTCAGCAAGCGATCAACAAAGATCTCATCACGACGATCAAGACCAAAGTCGACGCCCAGTATCCTTCGCTCGATGCCCTCTACAAACATTTGCACTCTCATCCCGAGCTTTCATTAGATGAAAAAGAGACCGCAGCACGAATTGCTGACGAACTGAAGAACGCAAAGTGCGAAGTGACGACTAGCGTCGGTGGTCACGGCGTCGTTGGTGTCATGAAAAACGGCAACGGTCCGACCTTAATGCTGCGGGCGGATATGGATGGGCTGCCAATTGCCGAACTGACGAAGCTGCCCTATGCCAGCCAGGTCCGCAGCCGCGACCGCCAAGGCCGCGATGTGGGCGTGATGCACGCCTGCGGGCACGATTTGAACATGACTTGCCTGGTGGGCACGGCCCGCTTGATGAACGACCTGCGTGACCATTGGCAGGGGACCATCGTCTTCGTTGGTCAGCCCGCGGAAGAGATCGGCGCGGGAGCGCGAATGATGCTGGCCGATGGGTTGTTTCATCGTTTCCCGCGGCCTGAGAAGTGTTTCGCTCTGCACTGCGACGCCCGGTTTCCGCATGGGCACATCAACTATCGCAGCGGACAGATGCAGGCCAACGTCGATACGGTTGATATTGTCGTGCTGGGCAAGGGCGGGCATGGCGCCGCGCCGCAGACGACCATCGACCCCGTCGTACTCGCCGCGCGGATTGTGATCGATTTGCAGACGATTGTCAGCCGGGAACTCGATCCGCTCGATGCGGCCGTCATCACCGTCGGCTCGATTCACGGCGGCACCAAGCACAACGTGATTCCTAGCGAAGTCCGCTTGCAACTCACTGTCCGGACCATGAACGATAAGTCTCGCAAGCATGTGCTTGAAGCAATCAAACGCATTGCCCAGGGCGCCGCCATCGCGGCTCGCGCGCCGGAACCGAAGGTCCTTGTTGATGAGGACCAATTCACGCCGGCTCTGGTTAACGATCCCGAATTGACAATCGCGACGATGACGGTCCTACGCGAACTGCTGGGCGCTGACTATGTACACGAACGACCAATGAGCTTGGGCGGCGAAGACTTCAGCCGGTTTGTGCTCGCGGGAGTTCCCGGCTGCTATTATTTTCTGGGCAGCGCTCCTCCCGAGAAAGTGGAAGCGGCGAAGTCCGGCGGTTCGCCACTGGCACTTACCCACACTGATCTCTACTATCCGATCCCAGAACCCACGATCAAGACCGGTGTACTCACGATGACCGTCACGCTGCTGAATGCAGCCTCCAAGAAATGAACGTCCTGCCATGCAAACACATGCTACGTTAGCAATTGCTTTGTCGTTGTGCCTGACAACTAAACTCGTTGCGCAAGAAACAAACGTCTGGCAGCAACTCCCCGAGGCGAAGATCGAAGGCCGGCGTTACGAGACGCCGCTGGGTTACTCACCTGATCTGCAGAAGTTTTTCGTGCTCGGTGGACGAACGAGCTGGGGCGAATACAAAAAGCCGCGATCCTTCGATCAACTTGCGCTCGATCGCGGCAGCGGGCAGTGGGAGAACTGGTTTCCGGCCGATACCGATTGCGGCCCTAAGCTCGGCGTCTGCTCGGCTGCTCCGTGGAAGAGCGAAAAGTGGGAGTTCAAAGACTCGGCGGGGAACACTCGTCCCAACTGGACGATCTACGGCACGTTCTCTCTCGGTCACGCCTATGACTACGATCCCGATACCAAAACCTTTCTGTTCTTTGCCCATGGCAAGACGTTTCGGTATGACCCCGCGGCGCGCACTTGGGCGGACTTAAATCCGGAGACCGATCCCGAACGAGCGCTCGGCGGCATTCTGCTTTGGTCGAGCCTCTGTTACGATCGGCAGCACAAACAGTTCGTCCTCTTCGGAGGCGGCAATGTGCAATCCAATCGGGGCGATCCCGGCACATGGGTTTATTCTCCCCCAGACAATACTTGGACGGACCTGAAGCTCGCCAGGCAACCATCGCAGCGCGCGAACTCGCAGTTGGTGTTCGATCCGGTCGCGAAGAAGGTGGTTCTCTTCGGCGGCGATCAGTTGCATCAACTGCTTGCCGATACTTGGACGTTCGATCTCGCCAATCGCGAATGGCAGCAGGTAGCAACCTCCCGCTGCCCAACTCCCCGCGCCGGCCATTCGCTGGTCTGGCTGCCCAAGTCGCAAAGGGTGCTGCTGCTCGGCGGCTACGGCTATACCTCCGATACAGGCTACGTCGCCGGCCTTTATCAGCCGTTGCCATTCGAAGCATGGGTCTTCGATACGGCAACAGGCAGTTGGGATCTGATCAAGCAATATGAGCCCAAAACTTCGCCGGTGGGTCCCGCCAATGGCATGTTGCATGCGACCGTTGATGAGAACGATGTCGTCGTAACGACTTCCGCCAACACCGCCTGGCTGTGTATGATCGATGCCTCGAAAACGGATGCCGCCGCGACGGAGAAGTTTGCCGGCAAACCAACAGACGTCCAGCGGCGGACTGGTCCGCACGACCCAGCCTGGTTCCAGCAGGATGTTCCCGCTGCTGATCCCAAGCAGGTGCAGAGTGAACTATCGTCCCTACCGGCGAACGAATGGGTGTTGCGGCCCACGCCCAAGTTGCCGCGGCCGAACATGGACTGGGGCTCGGCGGTCTTCATTCCCGAGCAAGATAAAATCGTCCGCTTCTCCGGCGGTCACTCGGCCTACAGCGGCACCGCGCCGATTGTGTACGACGTGAAGACCGACCGCTACTCGCTCGCCTTTGCGCCTGAACTGCCGATTGAATTCGTCTATAGCAATGACCAGGTGCATGGCGAATGGTCGTTTCAAGGGAATCCCTGGATGACGGGGCATACGTACAAAGCAACAGGTTACGAATCTCATTCACAGACGCTGATCTTCGCCGCGCATAATTTCGCCTACTTCTTTGATGCCCAGACGAATAAGTGGTCCCGCAACGATGAGCAATGCCCCTTCACTCCAAATATGTACGTCGTCACCTTAGCCACCACCAAGGATGGCGCGGTTGCCTGGGCTGATAAGCGCGGCGGCGGTGGGGGACTCTGGCGGCTCGATGGCACTACGCGAGCCTGGAAGGCAATCACGGTGACGGGCACTCTGCCCGACAAGAGTCCCGATCGTCACGGAATGGCCTATGACTCCAAGCGCGACCGGCTCCTCTTCTTCAGCAATGTCGATAAGAACAAGGGAGACGTCATGGACTGCGATCTGAAAACCGGCGCAGCCAAATGGCTGGAAGCAACCGGCAAATCCCAGGCGGCAGTTTCATCACGCGAGACGATCTACTTGCCCGAACAAGATGCCGTGCTCGTCGGCGCTCGCGTCGCCGGCAGTGATGGCAAGCTGCTCTGGCCCCTCTACGACTGCGCCAAGAATGCCTGGTACGGCATTGAACTTCGCGGCGCCGATCCGATCAGCAAAGGAACCTTCAACAATTCAATGGGCCTGATGTACGACCCCGCCCACAAATTGATTTGGGCGGTCGGCCAGAACAGTCATGTGCATGTGCTGCGGCTGGATTTGAAGTCCGGGCGGCAGGTCGCCTGGGAATAGCCATTTGCCAATGTGAATAACGGTCGAATAGATCTCAACTCTGCTCCACGGATGCTCGCGAGCAGTTCTGGCGCTACACTTTTCGATCGACCATCGGCTTGGAGCGAGTGGTCCTCAGAAGCCCCCCTGGTCCAGTTCGATAACGAATCCCGCCGCGAATCGAGACGAGTCAGGAGCCGCCGTAAGTCATTACTAAGATTACACTTGCGCAACTCTTAACGATAACATAGTAACAATCTACGAAGCACTTTGATAATAGTTAATTCGGGTAGTGTCAGCCGATTCCGGTCATCTGCCGGCTCGGACTCCTCCCGCTTCGCGGCCCGCGATTACAGTCACACCAATTTGTCAATGAGCCATACGTGCCAACAAGATTAGATGCGCGAGGGTGGACACGTTTGGTCCGGCCTCGAAAAAATAATGAACAAGCAACGCAGCCGCCCGATAGGTCAACACCTTCCCACTCTCTACGAAATCCCTTCTGGCCCGCGCACCGTGTCGCTGAGGCGGATGACTTCTTCGATGGGGAGCACGAAGACTTTGCCATCGCCGATGTTCCCTTCGGGGCCGGTGCGGGCGACTTGAGCGATGGTTTCGAGCGTGGGTTCTAAGAAGTCTTCGTTGACGGCGATTTCGAGGGCCACTTTGCGGAGCAGGTTGGTTTTGTATTCCGCCCCGCGATAGGTGGCGGCCTGGCCTTTTTGCCGGCCGTAGCCCTGAGCGTCGCAAACCGTCATCCGGTCCACGCCGATCTTGGCCAGGGCTTCCTGCACGGCCTTTAGTTTCGTGGGCTGAATCAACGCTAGAATAAGTCGCATGGACTTAGGATAATCGTCGGCGCGTGCCGGTGATAGACGAAAAGAGCGCGCACAAAGTAAGCGGTTTGGGATGGGAACCACACATGCCTCTGCCGCGCGTCATTGCTGATACACCCTTAAATCCCGTGATCGAAGGACTCTTGGCGGGGAAGGTCGAGATTCTGCCTTGGTCGGCGGCCCAGGAGGGACCGAGCGAGCCAATCGCTGCCTTGTATACCTATAGCCATCCGCTGGTTGACGGTGCGATGCTCGATCGGCTACCCGGTCTCGTGGTCATCAGCAACTACGGCGTCGGAGTGGATCACATCAATCTAAAAGATGCAGCGGCGCGTGGCATTCCCGTCGGCAATACGCCCGGCATCTTGGATGGTGCCACGGCCGATATGGGCTTCACGCTGCTGCTCGCGGCGGGTCGCCGGCTGGTCGAGGGTGATGCGTTTGCGCGCAGTCCGGCCTTCACGCATTACGATCCGGGATACATGCTCGGCCGCGAGATCCATGGCAGCACGTTGGGGATCATCGGCCTGGGGCGGATCGGGCGGCAAGTCGCGCGGCGGGCGCGGGCCTTCGACATGACGGTGCTGTATCACAATCGCCGGCGAGATGAACGGGCCGAACAAGAGTTGGGCGTTCAATACTCGGCGATGAACGATCTGCTCGCGACGGCCGATTATATGATGCTCTGCTGCCCACTCAGTGAGGCCACGCGCGGACTGATTGGCCGGAATGAACTGGCCCGGATGAAGCGAACCGCGATTCTGATCAATATCGCGCGCGGGACGGTGGTCGATACGGCCGCGCTCACCGAGGCGTTGCAGACCAGGCAAATCTACGCGGCCGGTCTCGATGTGACCGATCCCGAACCGTTGCCGCGAGATCATCCACTGTTGCGCCTGAGCAACGTCATCATCGCGCCGCACCTGGGCAGCGCAACGGAACAAACGCGGCAGAAGATGACCGAGATTTCGGTCGAGAACTTGCTGCGCGGTTTGGCACGTCAGCCGTTGCTGCATGAAGTGGGCGCGACTTAGTGTATCTGCACCATTGGATTTTAGATTTGGGTGGCACTGGCTAGGAAGTCGAATGAGCAACCCCGGTCGTCTGAAGAAGCTGGGCTGAGACTGACTGCCAGTGCTGAGCGGCAGCGAGCCCCAGCACTAAGCCCGATCAATCGGAAACGCCAGCACTTCTTGAATCGTCGTCGCGCCGGTGACAATCATCAGCAGGCGATCGACGCCCAAAGCGCAACCGCTGCACGCGGGCAGACCGGCTTGCATGGCGTTTAACAGGTGGCTCTCTTCTGCCAACACATACTTGCCCGCTACTCGCCGCCGTTCGTTGTTGCCGCGATTGCGGTCGATCAATCCTTGCGGATCGAGCAACTCGTGGTAGCCATTCGCAAGTTCGATGCCACGGCAATAGAGTTCAAAGCGTTCGGCCACTGCGGGATTGCCAGCGGCGTCGGCGGGGCGGACGATGGCGAGCGCCGATTGATCGGCGGGGTAGTCGTAGAGAATTGCGGGGCGCTGTTGACCGAGGCGCGGTTCGACAAGCTCGGTCAAGACGCGGTCCAGCCAGAAGGCGCGATTGTGGTCGTTTGCGACGTCGCCGTTTTCCTCTTCGAGTTCGAGCACCTTTTTCAGTTGGGCGACGTCGGCTGTGAAGGGATCGAGGCCTGCGTGAAGTAGGAATGCCTCGCGAAACGTAAACTGGTCGGGAGTTTCGCAACCGAGTGCGACCGTTGCGAGTTCACCCAGGAGTTTGCGTCCTGCCACGTAATCATCACCCACGCGATACCATTCCAGCATCGTGAACTCGGGGTTATGCAGCGGCCCCGCTTCACCGCCACGAAAGGCACGGGTGATTTGATAGATGGCCGTTGCCCCGGCCGCGAGCAGCCGCTTCATGGCGAACTCGGGCGAGGTTTGCAGCCAAAGGGTTTCGCCCCGATCGGGCTCGCGCGGATCGGTGAAGAGCGTTACTCGCAAGGGATCGAGGTGCTCGTCGATCACCGAATCGCGCGAGAGGATCGGCGTTTCGACTTCGAGGAAGCCACGGTCATCGAAGAAGCGTCGCAGTGTCCTAAGGAGTTCCGCCCGAGCGCGGAGCATGTCGAGCGAACAGGAGGGAAGATGGTCGCTCGACATGGAGTTGACGACTTGTGTGCCACTGGCTCTGCCAGTGCAGAATCGCAGCCTGCGTTTGCCCAACAGCACTGGCGGAGCCAGTGGCACAATGCATTTACGTCGAAACGCGTTCGATATACTCGCCCGAGCGGGTATCAATCTTCAAAATGTTGCCGATGTTGATGAACAGCGGGGCGAGGATTTCGGCGCCGGTTTCCAGCTTCACGGGCTTGGTCACGTTGGTGGCGGTGTCGCCGCGGGCACCGGGATCGCAGTATTCGACCTTGAGTTCAACATGCGCCGGCGGCGTGAGGCTGACGGGCTTTTCGTTGAACAGCATCATCTGGCAGGGCATCCCTTCCTTGAGATACTTCCAGGCGTCGTCGACCTTGGACTTGTCGAGCTCATACTGCTCGAAGTTGGTGCCGTCCATGAAGACCCAGGTCTCGCCCTGGCGGTAAAGGTATTGCACCTCAATCTCTTCGACGTCGGCGGCTTCCAGCGTGTCGCCACCCTTATACACGCGCTGCAGCGTGGTGCCGCGGATCAGGTTCTTCAGCCTGCATTCGTAGAGGGCGTTCCCCTTGCCTGGCTTGCGGAAGTTCATTTCCGACATCAGGTAAGGCTCGCCGTCGATCTGAACCTTGATTCCCTTGCGAAAATCGCTCGTTTTATACGTCGCCACGTCGTGACCCTGCTACGCTACAAAGGGATGGGGGATTATGGTGTGAGAATGAGAATTGTAGCGGCTGACGATAACATTGCCTGCGCCACTTCGGACCGCCGATTGGACGGGTTGCGGGCTTCGTCGGGCGACTGGCGAATGGAGTTGAAGAACGCGGTCCGCGATCCTGCGCAACTGCTTGCCGCTCTTGACCTTCCGCGTGAGTTGATCGAACCGGCGCGGCGGGCGGCGGAGAGCTTTCCGCTGTTCGCGCCTTGGGGTTACATCGCCCGGATGACACCTGGGAAGTTGGACGACCCACTGCTGCGGCAAGTCTTGCCGCTGGGAGAGGAACTGGAGGACGTCGCGGGCTTTGCAGCGGATGCCGTGGGTGATGCAGGGGCGGTCAAATCGGCGGGCATGTTGCAGAAGTATCATGCCCGGGCGCTGCTCATCACGACGGGAGCGTGCGCGGTGCATTGCCGGTATTGCTTTCGGCGGCACTTTCCTTATTCCACCAGTCCGCGCTCGCTGGAGGATTGGGAACCGGCGCTCGAACTAATTCGCGCGGATGAATCGCTGGACGAAGTGTTGCTCTCGGGCGGTGACCCGCTGACGCTCGTCGATAGCACGCTTTCGGAGTTAGCGGAAAGGCTGGCTGCGATACCGCATTTGAAGCGCTTGCGAATTCACACGCGGCTGCCAATCATCATTCCCGAGCGCGTGACGGCCGAATTGATCGGTTGGCTGCGCGGCACGCGGCTCACGCCCATCATGGTCGTGCATGCGAATCATGCGCAGGAGATTGATGACGCGGTGGCGAAATCACTGACGCGACTGATTGATAGTGGCATACCGGTGCTGAACCAGACGGTCCTGTTGAAGCGAGTGAATGACTCGGCGGCGGCGCTGATTGATTTATCGCGGCGACTCGTCGATCTGCGGGTGATGCCTTATTACTTGCACCAGCTCGATCGGGTGGCGGGTGCGGCCCATTTTGAAGTGCCCATCGAGCGCGGGCTGCAATTAATGGCCGAGATGCGAACTCAATTGCCCGGTTATGCGGTGCCGAGGTACGTGCAAGAGATCGCTGGCGAGCAGCACAAACGGATACTCGCCTGAAACGCATTTCGTAGGATGGGCACTCTTGCCTTAAGTGTACCCACATTTCTTTGGTCGAATTTTACAATTCGGCGCGGCGGGGTGTTGCTTGATAGCGTGACTAAGT
>JAYTUF010000255.1:0-8917 GCA_043744755.1 Anatilimnocola sp. | reverse complement strand
TTTTGCGGAACAACCGGAAGTGCCGCCGGAATTGCTCAGCTTGAAGCAGCGCCTTCTCGATCTGGTGAAGAAGCGGAATGAGTTGCAAGTTCGCAATGCGTAGAAAACAGGCACTGCTCGTGCTATTTGCGGGATGAATAATAGAAAAAGCCATCTTCCGCGCCCACCAGCAAATCGCGAACGCCGTCGCCGTTCCAATCGACGGTCGTAGGACTCGTATCGTGACCTGCCAGTTGCCGCTCATCGAGCGCGCGGATGTCTTGCAGTTCAATCCGTCCGGGCACGGACTTCAAGCACTTGAAAAACGATGCATTGCGGCTGTTAACGAGCAAGTCGGCCAGACCATCGCCGTCCCAATCGGCGACCGTGAGCTTCCGCCGGCCACTCTTGCCCGCTTCGCCGATATTCAGCCGTAGCACGCCGTCTTTGTCGTTCAAGCGTTTGCCGCCGGAATCGAATTCATGGCCCTTGACGCCGTAGAAGTTCCGCTGCGGCGGCAGCAGTTCGAGTTTTTCGCCGACTCGTTGACGAGGGAACAGCGCTAAGAAACCTTCGTGATCGAGCATCGCCAGGTCCAGCAGGCCATCGCCGGTGAAATCGTATACAAGCGGCGTCGTACGCCATTGCGTCGCCAGTTCCTTGCCCCGCGGTGTCCACCAGTTCCACGCGGGCTTCGGCGGAGCGCCGGTCCACTCGACTTCAATCGCTTGCAGGCGCCTGAGCTTTGGAGACTTGCGACTGCCGATGTTCGGCCACCAAACGACGCGACCCAGGATGCTGTTGGCCACGATATCCGGTAAGCCATCATGATTCCAGTCCGCGACGCTGATGGTGGTGTACCCCCACTTGGCTTCGGCCGGCCCTTGAATGCTGCCATTGTCGCCCGCTTGAATGCGAATGGTTTTGCCATCGGCTTCCAAGAGCCGAGGCGCTGCGAACTTCGGGGTTCTGGCTTCCAACGCGGAACCCAAATTTTCGATCCAGCCGATGTATCCCGCGGAATTGCCGCTGACGATGTCCTCGTCGCCATCACCATCCCAATCGAAACCGACCGGCGTACAGAGGACGCCGAACTTCACTTCGTCGGCTTCTTGTTGAAAGAACTTGGGAATTGCAAACTCCGGCATCTGGCTCTTGGTCTGCGCGATGTTTTCGACAAGCGCGACGCGGCCATCCTCCTGTCCCACGATCAGATCGGCATCGCCGTCGTGATCCCAATCGAAGGGAACGACGATTAGCATCTGCAAATCCATCTTCAGTTCTGATTGCTGATGCTTCAGTCGCTGGCCCGCTGCATACTCGGGCGTCGTGCGACTGCCGACGTTTTGAAAATAAGTAAAGCCATCGAGAAACTCACCGCAGATCAAATCGAGATCGCCATCCCCATCGAAATCGGCGAAGCATTGCGAAGGGCAGCCAAACGTATCGAGCGACTTGCCGCCGGCTTCGATCTTTACCGGCTGGTCATAATCGGGCTGCTCGCTCGTGCCTTTGTTTCGCAGTCGATAGATGTGTCCGTGTAACGGACCGCGGGTCCACTCGCCCTGCTTGTTGAACGCCCGGTCCCAGCCATAGTCGGCCCAGTCTTCAATCCCAATGGTCAAGTCGAGGGCGCCATCGCCGTCATAATCGACATATCGCCATTGGTTGAAGCGAACCTTGCTCCCATGCACATTAAGGTCCAGCTTTAGCTTTTTCGGCGTGGCCAATCCCGTGCGGAGAAAGTCGGGATATTCAGTCGCCGGCGTCAGCACTCGGACCGTCGTCTTGCCGGCCGCATCGACAACGTACGACGGCGAAACCTGAAATGCTCCCTGGCTCAGCTTTCTCGCCGGCTTAAAGACCGGAAATTTCTCTTTGGCGTCGGCCTTGCTCGAGGCATTTTCAAATAGATAAGTGCCGTTGTAAGGCACATCCGGGCAAACCACGATCAAATCATGATCGCCGTCCCCATCCACATCCGCGGGCACCGGCCAGGCCCATAAGCCGACGCCGAGATCGACGATCAGGCCCGGGTTGTTGTATTTCAAACGCTCGAGGCCTGCAGCCGATGCGCTCGATATGAACCCTAATGCAACGACCAACAGCAAGTGCGTGCGCATGATGAAACCCGCCCTCATCAGGGGACTGAGTGACTTGCAACTGGCAGCAAACCGAGTTGCTCCACGATCCCCGCAATCCGCTCTCGCGCTGCAGCGTCGCAAACTTGAATCGGTTCCGCGAGACGGTCGTCGCACAGACCAGCGACGGACAGCGCACACTTGAGACCGCGGATGACAGCCATGAACTCGTCGGCCTGCCTGTAGATTTGTCCGAGGAGCCGAACTTGATGTCCCAGCGACTGAATTCGCGCGGCATCGTTCGCAACGGCCGCTTCGAACCACTCGACGAACAGTCGCGGATGCAAGTTCGCGCCGCCATTCACCCCGCCATCGCCGCCCAGCAACACGCTCTCTGCGAGCAAGTACTCGGGGCCAATCAGGAACGTCCAATCAGGCCGCGCGCTCCGCAGCTTAAGCAATTCACGAAAGTGCGCGAGATCGCCGCCGCTATCTTTTACGCCACAGACATTCCGCAGGCGGGTGCAAGCGGCGGTTGTCTCCAGGCTGATCTCGATTTTCGTACAAGCGGGCATGTTGTACAGAAACAATGGCAGCGGCGACTCCTCCGCCAGCAACTGATAGTAACGAACGAGATCGCGCTGCTGCAGCGGGAAATAATACGGCGGGGCAGCGACGATGGCTGAGGCACCACAGCCGGCCGCATGTTTGGCGAGATCGAGCGATTCTGTTAGCGATGGATCGGTCACGCCCACCAAGAGCGGCACCCGGCCTGCGATGATCTCCGCCGCTGCTTCGACCAGTTCGTATCGCAACCGATAGTCGAGTGCCGCCGCTTCGCCTGTTGTTCCTAAGACAAACAAGCCCGCCACGCCGCCAGCGATCATCCGCTCGATGATCCTCGCGAGGGCCTCACGATGCAAGCGATCGCGTCCGGAAAGCGGAGTGATAACTGGCGGGACAATGCCACGCAGGGGCTTCGAGAAGGCAGGAGTATTCATACCTCCCTTCTAACCCAGTAAACGCCGTGGGGCAAGTTACGCAGCCCGACGTTGTCTCTCGATCGCGCCTTCTTGCCGGAACCAGGCGGCGAATTCTCGGACAGCCTGCGTGATGTCGATGCGCGGTTGATAGCCGAGCAGGCGACGGGCTTTCGTCAGGTCGGCACAGGTGGCGGGAAGGTCAGCAGCGTTCGGCGGCAGGTGCTTAATCTGCGCGCGGCAGCCGAGTGCGCTCTCCAGCAGTTTGATCATGTCGCGGATCGTGAGCGGCTCGTCGTGACCCAAATTCAAACACTCGCCAATGACATCCGGCGCGGTGAGGGCCGTGGCAATCCCCTGGCAAATGTCATGCACATGCGTGAAGTCACGGCGAATCGAACCATCACCCAGCAGCGGCAACGGCTGACCCGCGAGCATGGTGCGGGCAAAGATCGTCAGTCCCAGATCGGGCCTCATGCGCGGACCGACGGCGCTGAATGGCCGTACGCAGACGACGGGGACCTGATGCAGTTCGTGATAGGTTTGTGCGAGCAGTTCTGTCGCGCGTTTCGTTGCGCCATAGGGACTGGCGGGCGTTCCCAGAGGGGCATCTTCCACGAAGGGAACCGTCGCTTGTCTGCCGTAGACGGTCGAGGACGAGGCAATCACCACGCGTTCGAGCGGCTGTCGGCGGCATTGTTCCAGCAGCGTCAGCGTGCCGTTCACGTTGTTGTCCGCATATTCCAGCGGCACATCGACGCTGCGGCGCACACCTGCGTGTGCGGCCAGATGAATTACCTGCCGGACTTGGTGGCGTTCGAAAATATGCTTCAGAAACGGCGCATCGCGGATGTCACCCTCGTGAATCGTGACGCGCGCGTGACGTTCGTACGGCGCCAGATTCGCCCACTTCCGCGCGGGGGAATAGCTGTCGTTAAAGTTGTCGAGGCAGACGAGCGAATCGTCCCGCGTCGCTAGCAACAGGGGAATGAGATGACTGCCGAAGAATCCCGCGCCGCCGGTGATTAAGATGCTCATCGAGTTAGCCCGCCTTTCGCCAGATGCCGGACTTGCTCGCCCCGCTGCTCGTTGCTGGATTGCTGCTTGGATTAGCGCTCAACGTCCGTTGATCCCAGCGATGCCGCACTGCGTAGACAGATTCGTCGCGCGCCGAAAAATAAATCCGCGCTGCCACTTCCGCTAGCCATCCCAGACTGAAGAACTGCGCTGCCAGACCGCCGATCAACAGGCCGCCCACAAACAGCGGCACCTGAACTTCCCGAGCAATCACGCTCATCACGACACAGGCGACCAGCAGCAGGCAAGCCACCGCGCCGCTGAGCAACGCCCAGCGGCCGAAGAGTTTCATCGGGCTGGCCGCATAACGCTTCAGGTACGTAACGGTGATCAGGTCAAGCAGCACCCGCATGGTGCGGTCAATGCCATACTTGGTGGTCCCGAACAGGCGGGGGTGATGTTTCACTTCAATTTCAATGCATCGCGCCCCGCGCATGTCGGCCAGGATTGGAATAAAGCGATGCATTTCGCCGTAAAGTTCGAGTTCGCTGGCCACTTCGCGCCGCATTGCTTTGAGGGTGCAACCCAAATCATGCACGGGAAAGCGAGTTACCCGCGAGATCAATTTGTTCGCGAGCAATGAGGGCAACTTGCGGTCGAACCAGCGGTCCTTGCGATTCCGTCGCCAACCATGCACCAGGTCGTAACCCTCGCTCAGTTTGGCAATCATCTTCGGAATGTCGCTGGGGTCGTTCTGCAAATCACCATCCATTGTCACGACATAGCCGCCGCTGCTCTCGCGAATGCCGGCCAGCATCGCCGCACTCTGGCCAAAGTTCCGCCGCAGTTCGATGACCCGCACTCGCTTGTCTTGGAGCGCCAAGTCTCGAAGCATGTGTGTGCTGCCATCTTTCGAACCATCGTCCACGAGCACCAGTTCGTAATCGAGCGCGGTAGGCTCCAGCGCGACCGTCACCTTTTCGTGTAGGCGCGCGATGTTTTCGAGTTCATTGTGAATCGGCACGATGACGGACAAGTCCATAGCAACAGCCAATCGCTGACGGAGGCGGGAACAAGGAAATCTCAGGCAGTGAATTATGCCGGTGGGAGTATTTAGCGAATTCGTCCGCGGGGGAGAAGAGGAACTTGTGCGAGCAGGGCGTCGCTAGCAGAGCTACGAATAGCAAAGATTAGCGAGGGGGCAACCTGTGCGGCTCCGCGGAACCCGGACATTTGTTAAACCCGGCAGGCAAGGCGGACTCTGTTCTTCACAATCTTAACAATGGGGTGGCGCAGCCGGCATTACCGAACATACCAGCAGGTTCGTCCGGTTCGGAAAAACCAGCACAGGCGATACATTTTCGCTGCCACTTGGGTCATTTTATGCTCCGCCTGTCATCGTTCGCGAGCCTGTTGCTGCTTCTCATGCTGCAGGTGCCTGCCGAGGCGCAATCTATTGTTGAGTCAGAACTTGGGGCACTCAAAGCTCGGCTCGACATGCTCGAAGCACAGAATGCCGAACTCCGACAGTCGGTGCAGCAGCGGACTGCAAGCATCTACGTGACGGACGACAAATTTGTGAACGCCAACGTGGCCGCCAACTTGGAGATGTCGCAACTTCATTCACTATTCAACTCCTATCTGGCGGATGTGGAAGCGAAAAAGGCAACCTCGGCCGATTCGAAGGCAGCTGCCGGCCATGAAGTCGGCTCCGATCTAAGCATGACCGCGGCTTGGAAGGATGGCTTGGAACTCTCCACTAAAAACAAAGACTTCCGCGTGCATATTGGGGGACGAACCCAGCTCGATGCGGGCTGGTTTAGCGTCGATCCAAACGTCTATTCGCAAGCTGGCGGGTTCAATAGCCCAACTCCCGGCCTCACTAACGTGTATGGCGACGGAGTTGACTTCCGTCGCGCTCGGTTGCGAATCGACGGCACGATGTACGAAACCATCGATTGGGCTGCCGAATACGACTTCGTGAACTCGGCTGCGATCAGCGGCACCGCTCGGGCTTTCACGGCCCCGACCGACTTGTGGTGGATGTTTAAGGAAGTTCCCGTTCTACAAAACGTCAAGATCGGCAACCAAAAAGAAGCGATGGGCTTCGAACATTTGGTGAGCAGTCGATATCAGCCCTTTATGGAACGCTCGTTCAACCAAGACACGTTCTATGGGGGTTTGTTCAACGGCTTCAATCCGGGCATCACCTGCCTTGGCACCTATGGCGAAGACGACATGGGCACGTACAACGTCGGTCTCTTCAAGCCAACGAACAACGTGTTCGCGTTCAATACGGGCGACGGTGACTACTCGCTGACGGGCCGCATGACGCGCTTGATTTGGTGGGAAGACGACGGTCGGCAGTTGTTGCACATCGGTGCTACGCTCCGCCAAGCGACGGCGGTCAGCACCAACGTCGGCGCAGGTTCGACGAATCCCTTCCGCTCGCACCAATTCCGAACTCGCGATGCGATCCGGACTGGTCTCTCGGCCAATTGGCCTACCCCTGCCAACATCACGCTCTTCGGCGATGACGAACAGACTGCCAACGCGGAACTCGTCATGGTCAACGGCTCGTTCACGCTGCAAGCCGAATACCTGGTCAACAGCTTGCAAGACGCTCGCCTCGCCGCCAACGGGCCGTTGGGCAACACTGCAACCTATCACGGCGGTTACATTCAGGCCCTGTACTTCCTCACCGGTGAGAACGATCACTACAACAAGAAGACCGGCTTCTTCGAACGAGTTCGCCCAGCCGAGAACTTCTTCCTCGTCCGCGATTCGAATGGTTGCAATTGCTTCGGCCGCGGCGCCTGGCAGCTCGGTGCTCGCTACAACTACCTCGACCTTAACGACAATGGCCTCAATGGCGGCATCCTCCACAACGCGACGGTCGGCTTGAACTGGTTCCTGAATCCCAACATGAAGTTCCAGTTCAACTACATGGCAACCTATCGCGACGCTCCGCTAGCCGGCAACACCGGCGATGGCCTGATTCAGGGCTTCGGGATGCGGTGCGCTCATGATTTCTAAGCCGGTTCGGCTCCCATCGCTAGCCGTACGTTCACCTACCCAACAACCCAACACACAATTACCTGCGCAGGATATTCCCATGACCTTCTTCCATCGCATTCTGATCGTCTCGATGCTGGGGCTGGCCGCGAGCGGGGCTTACCTTTCCGCGGCCGAAATGCTCGGCGGCAAACATTGCCAGTGCCCGCACTGCCAGGTAGTCGAAGAAATCGTGTATCAAGACGTCGTCTCGCATCGCTGTAAGCAAGTGCCGGACGTGAAGAAGACCAAGAAGACGGTCTATGAATGCAAAGAAATCCCGTACTGCGTTCACAAGCTGACGTGCCCCCTGAAGCACGATACTTGCTGCGAGAAATGCAAGGAGTGTGAATGCTGCGCGCGGTACAAAAAGGTGCTGATCAAAAAGGAAATCGTGGTGTGCGAAGAATGCACGACGAAGTGCGTGCCGGAAGCAGTCGTGACGCGGGTGCCTTGCAAAGTGCTCCGCGTCGTGCCGTGTGCGAATTGTGCTCAAGCGGCAGCAGCGCCAGCACCCGTCGCCTATCCGACAGCGACCATTTCCGATCTGACGGCGCCCGTCAGCGTGAAGTAATAGTTTGCCTCGAATGTCAATCAGTCAGCGCTTCTCCACCTGCGGCGGAATCGGTGTGCCGTGGGGATCGAGGGCCTGACCCGCGAGTTCTTCGGCCAATTGCGCTTGCAATTCCGCATCCAAGAAGTGTTCCATCCGCTCGGCGGGCGCGTGCAAGTGATCGCGGGGCAGCTCGAAGTGGGTCGCCAGATAACTCTCCCACAGGCGGTGGGCCCGCACGATGCTCTGGGCATGTTGCCGGCCGCGGTTAGTGAGTTGCAGGAAGCTGTCCTGTCGCGAGGTCCAGCCTTGCCGTCGCACTTCTTGCTTGGCTAAGAACGACACCAGCCAACCGGCAGTGGAATCGAGCAACGTCGCCGTGGTCGCGCCCCGCTCTTCGGCGCGATATAGACGAGCGATGATGTCCTCTGCCGCAATCTGCACGGCGAGAAACAAATTCCGCAACCAGCGACTCACGAGTCCATGACGCGGTGAGAACAGCACGGCGAGCGCCAACTCCCCGCCCGCGACGGCGGCCATCATCCCCGCGACGCTCGTGTCCCAGGCATAGGCCGACAGATAACCGAGCACCGCAGCTAGCGCAGCCGCGAGGGCTGCAACGAGCAAAGTTGTCGAAAGTCGATCCACGAGCAGCCGTGCGGTGGCCGCGGGAGCGACGAGCATCGGTACGACGAGAATTGAACCGACCGACTCGAACGACGCGACGGTGACCATTGCCACCACGCCCATTAGCGCGAGATGAATGGCCGTCGCCGGCAAACCCATCGCGCGGGCCAGCGGTGCATCGAAAGCCACCAACTGCAATTCCTTCCAGCCGAAAACGATGAACGCGATCACGATGCCTAAGACCGGCAGCAGCTTCAGCACCGCAGGGGGCCAACCGAGTCCGAGCCAACGAACGGGCGGTGAAAGGCCGGTGTTCTCGATGGCGCCATACAGCACGCAATCGACATCAATGTGCCCATGCGGCGCCCAAATCTGGAGCATCACCACGCCGAGCGCGAATAGCGAAGTATAGACAACTCCCAGACTCGAATCCTCGCTCACCTGGCCAAAGCCTTGCAAGCCTTGAGCAGCCAGCGCCGTGACGACGCCCACAATCATTGCTCCCGCCAGCACCGGCCAACCTTCGACCCGTCCCGTCAGCAAGACTGCAATCGCAATGCCCGGCAGCACCGCATGGCTGATCGCATCGCCCAGCAGACTCATCCGCCGCAGCACCAGGTAAGTGC
>JAYTUF010000254.1:0-2314 GCA_043744755.1 Anatilimnocola sp. | reverse complement strand
CTGCGTCGCCGCTTAGTGATGGCCCCACCGGCACAAGGCCGGTGGTCGCCCACCCGACGAAAGCTCAACAAGGTAGCAGGCCAGTGAGCGCCCCGCTGGGACAAGCCCAGCGGTCGCGAGAAACATAGCACAATTCCAAATCAGTAAGTATTGAATTTGTGTTCCTCAGACGAACTTTTTAATCTCAGGTTCAGGCACTTCTTTCAGTAGCCGCAGAATCACGTCTTCGTTGGTCATCCCTTCGGCTTGGGCTTGAAAGTTGGTGCTGATGCGGTGCCGCAAGACGGGCACGGCGATCTTGCGAATGTCCTCAATGGCCACGCTCATGCGGGCTTCCATCGCGGCAATGGCTTTGCCGCCGTTGATTAAGAACTGCCCCGCGCGCGGCCCGGCGCCCCAATCGACCAGGTCCTTGATGAACTTGGGGGCCGTGTCGTCCTTGGGCCGCGTCGCGCGAACCAGCCGCGCGGCATACGTCACGATGTGCGGGCTGACCGCCACCGCCGCGACCAACTTTTGCACGTTGCTGATCTGCTTGGCATTCAGAATCTGCCGGACTTCGACCTTCTCTTGCCGCGTGGTGGAAGAGAGAATCTTTTCTTCCTCTTCGAGCGACGGATAGCCCACCTTGATGTTGAACATGAACCGGTCGAGCTGCGCTTCGGGCAGCGGATACGTCCCTTCCTGCTCGATGGGGTTTTGCGTGGCGATCACAAAGAATGGATCGGGCAGGTTATAGGTCGTCCGGCCAACGGTGATCTCGCGCTCCTGCATCGCTTGCAGCATCGCCGCCTGCGTCTTGGGCGGCGTGCGGTTGATTTCGTCGGCCAGCAGGATGTTGGTGAAGACAGGCCCTTCGACGAAGCGGAAATTCCGCTTGCCGGTGTCATCTTCTTCCAGCACATTGGTGCCGGTGATGTCGCTGGGCATCAGGTCGGGCGTGAACTGAATCCGCTTGAAGCTCACATCGAGAATCTTCGCCAGCGTGCTGACCATCAGCGTCTTGGCCAGGCCCGGCACCCCTTCCAGCAGACAATGCCCGCGCGTGAAGATGGCCGCGAACAACTGCTCGATGACCTCATGCTGGCCGACAATCACCCGCTGCAGCTCCTGCTGCATCACCTGCCGGTGCTGGGCAAAGTCCTGCAGAATCTCGCCCAGGCTCTTCGGTTTGTTGCTCATAATGCTCGCTTGGCAGATGTCGGCGATCCAGCGGTGGCGCCTTTCCAATGCCCGTCTCAAAAAGCCCCTCTCGAAAACCCCTTCTCAAAGGCGCAGCCCTCGATTCTAGGCAGCGGGGCAAATTGCAGCAACGGCAAGGACCAATTCGTACAGTGCTGACGGAAGCCGCCACGGAGCGGCAAAAAAGGGCGGGAAAGATAGGATCTAGCCGCACCAAGGTGACGCTCACACGATTTCAACCAAAGGGCGTTGCTAAAACCTCGGGCAGGTTTGCCCACAGGATGGGCAGCGATCCGGGATGACCGAGGCGCTGGCAAGTCGCCGCGAAGACGCATTTTCTCCGCGAAAACAGTTGATTTAACGGGAGAAACCGGCCCGCCGCCACTGATGAGCATCAGGGTCGGCATGGCGTTTGCGAAACACGAGGATCAACGGCCGCATGAATTTCGGCTCATCGCGGATTCTCTTTTCTGTCGTCAGCGGATTTACGCAGACCTTGCCCTGCCTTGTCGCAGGTCTGCGCGGTTGTCGCGATTCATGCGGCAAACGCACTTCTTCGCGGCCTCTCCGTGGAAAGGAACTCTATGGATCGGTTTGGATTCTTGATCGACATGGACGGCGTGATTTACCGAGGCAAGCAAGTCGTCGAGGGGGCGAACCGGTTCATTCAGCGGTTGCTCGACGACCAGATTCCCTTTGCCTTTCTGACCAACAACAGCCAGCGCACGCGGCGCGACGGAGTCATCAAGCTCGCGCGGATGGGCATTCATGTGGACGAAAGCCATATCTTCACTTGTGCGATGGCGACCGCCCGGTTCCTCGCTGCACAAAAGCCGGGCGGCACGGCGTTTGTCATTGGCGAAGGGGGCTTGCTCCAAGCGCTCCACAAGAATGGCTACGCGATTGTCGATGACGATCCCGATTATGTCGTCGTCGGCGAAGGGCGGATGTTCAACATGGAAACCGTCGAAGCGGCCGTGCGCATGATTCTGCGCGGCTCGAAACTAATTGCCACGAATCTTGATCCCAATTGTCCAACGGCCCAGGGTCTGCGGCCGGGCTGCGGCGCGATCGTGGCGATGCTGGAAACGGCGACCGGACTGAAGGCCTTCAGCGTGGGCAAGCCCAGCCC
>JAYTUF010000253.1:0-2316 GCA_043744755.1 Anatilimnocola sp. | reverse complement strand
GTTTCTGGGCGCGATTACCAGCAGCGGCACTTACGATCTGGGCTTCAAGGTGCTGCCGAATGTCTTTGCCCAAATGCCAGCGGGGCGGCTGTTTGGGTTTCTCTGGTTTTTCATGCTGTTCCTCGCGGCAATTACCAGCAGCATCTCGATGTTGCAACCCGTTCTCGCGTTCCTGGAAGAAGGGCTCGGTCTCCAGCGCCGCGCGTCGGCCGCCCTGCTCGGCGTGATCACGCTCGTGGGCAGTGGATTCGTCGTTTATTTCTCGAAGGGGCGATTAGCGCTTGAGACGCTCGATTTCTGGGTCGGTACGGTGTTTATTTTCACGCTGGCGATGGCGCAGTCGTTTCTCTATGCCTGGGTGCTGGGCATCGAGCGCGGCGAACGGGAGATGCATCACGGCGCTCAATTTCGCGTGCCCAGGCTAGTCCAGTACGTGCTCAAGTATGTCACGCCGGTCTATTTGCTCGCCATCTTCGTGGGAAGCGTCATCGCTGACGGCCCGGACGCGATCCAAAAACTGATTACGCAACCAGTCGCTGGTTATTCGTTCGCGTTTCTTTTGGGAGTGGTGGCTTTGCTAATGGTGCTGATTCACATCGCGGGCCGTCGCTGGGAAGCCGCCGGCCGATTGAAGAACCTGCCGGCGGATGGAGACGAAACATGAACACCCAAGGCTGGCTGCTGATGTCTGTGTCGGTGAGTTCCGTTTTGATGCTGACAGCTTATTGCTTGTTTCGCGTTCTCACGCTGCCCGCGGTCGATGTCGAGAAACTGCATACCCCGCAGAGTGGCGACGAAAAGGTCACGTAAGGAAGCGGTCCAGAATTATTTCCGCGTTTTGACCAGACGTGTCCACCCCGTTTCGTCTAATAAGAAGGCGGAACGTCTTTCTCAATTTGGTTGAAAATGGCATACAACTTGTCAGTACCACCCGGCGGTGGCGTTATCAAGTCGGCTAGGGCAGGGCAGGAATCGTTATCGCGCGGTGATGCGGCATGTCCTGAGAATTGTTATCGGACCACCCAAAATAGTTGTTATCAACTTGGCAACGATGTTATCAAAATTTTATCGCTACAAGATCACTATATGTTATGCAACACGTTGGCGGAAGGAGAGTTGCGGCGTGCCGGTGGGCAGCCAATCGCACGTTGAAATGGGGCGCGAAGCTGTTATCGCCAGCCGGTTTCATAACGACCGCAGGGTGCAATGTGCGGTGGCTCTTGGGTGAGTGAAGTCGGGCCATTAAGTGTTATCAAGCGGCCGGTCCTAAGCGTTGTTTCTTCATCAACTTACGACAATCGACCGGGTGTGGGAGATAATTTGCATCAATTTTGACATATCGCCTTGTCAAAAAGACAGAAATGCATATCATAGTGGTAGTTCCTGACGAGGTTCTATACCTTGCTGATGGATTCGCCTGTGTCCGAAAGCCCTGAAACCTCCGATCTGCAGTTCCTCGACTTGCTCCGCAAACGGGGTGCGCTGAGCGTGTCGCAACTGATTTCGCTCTCAGGTGTTACGGCGACCGCGGTGCGGCAGCGATTAAATCGGCTGCTGAAACAAGGGTTGATCGAACGAGCAGCCACGGCCGGCAATCGCGGCCGACCTTCGCACAAATACACGTTGACCGATTTGGGGCGACGCTCGGCAGGAGCCAATTTCGCTGATTTGGCCGTGGCGCTGTGGGGCGAGATGCGAGAAATCAAAGACCGGGAGATTCGCCGCGGGTTGCTGCAGCGAGTGAGCAAGCGGATGGCGGAAGCCTACGCCGAGCAAATTCAAGGTGATTCGCTGGATGAGCGGATGGAGTCATTGGCTGCGATTTTCACCGCCCGCCAGATTCCCTTTGACGTGTCGCACGCACCTGCCACCGACGGTCGCAGTTTGCCGGTGCTGAGCGCTCACGCCTGTCCTTATCCGGAACTCGCAGAGCAAGATCAGAGCATTTGCGCAATGGAACGGATGATGTTTTCGGAGCTGCTGGGCGAGAATGTGAAGCTCTCAAACTGCCGGCTTAACGGCGACACTTGCTGCACGTTTGAACCGGCCCCGAGTCATTCACATGTGGGGATTTCGTTGGGTCCGCTAGTCGGAATGCCGCCCGCTGCGGTATCCTGACGAGCTTTGGATTATGGCGAGAAGTTACGCCTCGAACAACCGAAATTGAACCGCGAAAAAGTAGAGAAAAAATGTCCACACAACCTTGGATCGAAGCCCGCATCGAAGAAGGGGTCTTCACCACGACGCTTGAGCAGGCGATTAACTGGGCCCGCCAATCGAGCATTTGGCCGATGACCTTTGGTCTGGCCTGTTGTG
>JAYTUF010000252.1:0-2317 GCA_043744755.1 Anatilimnocola sp. | reverse complement strand
ATCTGGTGGGGGGGCTTTATACCGTCAACCAGAACGAACGGGCGGTGAAGACGAGTTTTGGACGCGCGCAGCGGGTGGGGACTGCGACCACGCTTGATGATCCGATTTGCGAGCATCTCAACGCCGACCAGCGCGAGCGATACAGCTATCCGCAAGTGCGTGTGATCCAGCCCGGCGGGCCCTATTTCAAGTGGCCATGGGAGCGGGTCTATAAGGTTTCGATTGCAACCGAAACGGTCAATATCGGCTGGGATCCTGAAGATCCATCGGCCAACAACAATGGTACGTTGCTTGAAGCCGTGACGAAGGATCAGCTCAATACGGGCCTGACCGGGCAGTTGCGGTTCCGGGTCGCCGAGCGCAATTTGTATGCGTATCTGTTTGGGATCAAGAAGCCGTATGCGCATACAATGGGGTATTTCGTTTCGGTGCTGCGCGAGCGGATTGCGAACTTCGAAGCGCCGCCAGTGGTGAAAACCGCTGACGCCAAAGTCGACGGGGTGACGGCGCTGGCGGCGGAAGGCGCGAACGTGATCGGGATTTCGATCAACGATCTGCGCAAAAACCTGCGAGACTTGAACGAACATATGGGCGTCGAGTGCCGGTCGGCGGCGGCGCGGTATGGCGTGGTTTTGGAAGATACGCTGATCACCGGGATCGATCCGCCGCGCGAGGTCGAAAGTGCGCTGGCAGCGATCAACACGGCGTACAATCATGTGTCGTCGGACATCTCGCTTGCCCAGGCGGCGGCGGATCAGAAAATCGTGCAGAGCCGACGGGCGGTGGAGATCGAGACGCTGAAGGCGCAGGCGGAAGCGGAGCCCTTGAAGAAGCTGGCGGCTCAGCTTGGCGATCTGGAATCGCGCGGGGCGGGCGCATTGGCTGCTTACGTTCGAAACGTGCGGCTTTCGATGCTCGATAAAGCGCAACGTATTCTCGTAGAGGTGAAGTGATGGATGCGCTGTTTTTTCATTTGATGCGGAACTTCGGGCAGGGCGGGTTCTTCACCGGGTTTCTCGGAACCATCATTGCTTTGACGATTGCTTTGCCGCTGGCGCTTGGGCTGGCCCGGCTATTCGGGCTGTATGTGATCATTCAAGAGCGGCAGGCGAACGTGTACGTGCTGTTTGGCTCTGTCGTTGGGACGATCAGCGAGCCGGGATTGCACTTTCTTCCAGCCAAGTTGGGGATTGCGGCGTTTGTCGTGAATTGGCTCGGCACTTGTCATGTGCTGGATATGCGGCTCGATCAGGAATATCTGCGCAGTCAGCCAGTGAACTCGGAAGAGGGCGCGCCGATGGGGATTGGTATCTGGCATGAAATGTTCATCTCGGACCCCATCGCGTATCTGTTTCGCAACGCTGATCCGCGCGGGTCCCTGGCGGCGAATGTGTCGAATAGCGCGGTGCGGTGTTTGAGCAATCTGCCGCTGTCGGAAATGATGACGGACCGTCATGCGATGAGCGATACGGTGCGGCGCGAGGTTTCGCCGCGGTCGCACGAGTGGGGCTACCGGCTTGGGTCGGTTTATATCCGCAAGGTTCATTTCCGCGATGTCGCGATGATTCAGCAGATCGAGAGCAAGGTCGTGAATCGCCTGCGGCAGGTGACGAGCGCGATCCGGCAGGATGGGGCGAACCAGGTCAGCATCATAACCAGTACGGCGGAGCGGCAGGCGGCGGTGGAGTTTGCGAAGGCCGCTGCCGTGCGTCCGCAGATCGTGGGCGATACGCTGCACGAGATTTCGCAGCGGCCGAGTGTTGCGACGGCGCTATTTGATGTGCTTGAGACGCAGAAGATCATGGCAAGTTCGGCGACGCTGACGTTGCTGCCGAAGGCCAACGAGCTGATCGGACAGTTGCTGGCGGCGGACGGCGCGGTGAAGGACGAGGCACGGGCGGCGGCCGTGCAGGGTGCGGGGAAGACTGGTCGGACGTGAGAGGGTGGTTCTCCGTACAACGAGCACCGTCGATTGGGCCTTCGGCGCTCAAGTCTGGGTCCTGGATCTGCGCTGCGCGAAGTCGCTCCGCTTGTCCGGGATGACAAAAATCAGCCGTTGCCTTCGGCGACGTTTTGGAACCATTGGTCGATGGTGATGGTGCCGCCGGCGCGGTCGGCTTGGCCCACGTCTTTGGCGGGGAGGTCGGCTTGGAGCAGGTCGACGCGCTTCCATTCGGCCATTGGGGTTTCACAGGCTGCCGTCGGGGCGTAGCGGGACTGGGAGGCCTTTTTGTATTTGTGGACGTAGCGCGGGCAGTTGATCCAGGTTTCGGTGACGTTCACGCGGACCAGGAGTTCGGCGTCCTTGTAGGTTTTG
>JAYTUF010000251.1:0-8976 GCA_043744755.1 Anatilimnocola sp. | reverse complement strand
GTTCCAGCCCGGCGGCCGCTCCCGCCGCAACCGGCGGTGATCAAGAGGCGCTCATCAAGATGATTACTGAGCGCGTGATGGAAGCACTCGCGAAGAGCTAATGACTAATGACTAGAAAAATGCGTCAACTCACAAATCCCCCTCGCTTACGCGTCGGGCTACCTCGATACGAATCTGAAATCACATGAAAGTTTCCATCATCGGCGGCGGCGGACTGGTTGGCTCGAGCGCGGGCTTTGCCTTGCAGTGCGGCGGCATTGTCAGCGAGATCGCGCTGCTCGATGTCAATCTGGAAATGGCCAGCGGGCAAGCGCTCGATCTGCTGCACGGCGCGCCGAGCGTCGCGGATCAGGTCATCACGTCCGGCGGATATGAGCACATTCCCAGTTCGGACATTATCTGCATCACGGCGGGACTGCGTCGGAAGCCGGATGAGAGCCGGCTCGACCTGATCAACCGCAACACCGCTCTGTTTCTCGGCATCCTGGCCGAAGTCAACAAAGCGGGCGTCAAGAAGGACGCCGTGGTGCTCGTGGTCTCAAATCCCGTCGATATTCTCACCTACGTTGCCGCCGATCGGCTCGGTCTGCCGCTCAGTCAGGTGATTGGCCTCGGTACGCAGCTCGATACGATCCGCTTCCGCAGCTTGATTGCCCAGCAATTGAAGGCCGCGCCGACGCAGGTTCAGGCCCTCATTCTGGGCGAACATGGCGATAGCATGGTGCCCATCTGGTCGAGCGCGTGTATCGCGAATTTGCCGCTCGAAAAATTCCCCGGCTGGAGCAACAAATTGGCCGACGAACTGTTCACGCGGACCAAAGGCTCCGGCGCGGAAGTGATCAAGAAGAAGACCGGCGCCGGCTTCGCGGTCGGCATCGCCATTCGCGACGTGATTCACTCGATCGCCCTCGACCAGCAGCGCATCCTGCCGGTGTCGTCCGTGCAAGAAGGCTGCTACGACATCCGCGACGTGGCCCTCAGCGTCCCCACCGTCGTCGGCCGCCGCGGGGTCGTCGCCCGCCACCAGATCGACCTCTGGCCCAAAGAAGTGCAACTCCTCCGCAAAAGCGGCCTTGTCCTGCGGCAAACGCTGGAACAAGTCCTCAGCCGCATCGGCCGCGTGAGAAAGTAACTACCCTCAGTCCGAAGGGCAGGGCGCGTAGCGGCGGATTGGAGCGAATTTCGCTCTAGTGCCCCGCAGGCGGTAAGAAGGTTCGCTCGACGAAGCCGGTATCGATCAGGGCGTCGGCGAAGGTCGGGTGGCTCAGCACCTTCTTGTGGAAGGGCGCGGTGGTTTGAATTCCTTCGATCCGCAGCTCGTCCAGCGCCCGGATCATCGTGGCGATGGCTTCGGCGCGAGTCGGTTTGTAGACGATCAGTTTGCCGATCATCGAATCGTAATGCGGGGGCACGCTGTAGCCGACGTGGGCATGGGAATCAAACCGCACGCCGAGGCCGCCGGGGACGAACATCTGCTTGATCAGGCCGGGGCAGGGCTGAAAGTTGCGATCCGGATTTTCGGCGTTGATGCGGCATTCGATCGCGCAGCCGGTTTGCTTCACATCCGCCTGTTTGAAGGGCAGCGGCAGACCCGCCGCGACCATGATTTGCGTCTTGATCAGGTCGATGCCCGTCACCATTTCGGTGACGGGGTGTTCAACTTGAATCCGGGCGTTCACTTCGATGAAGTAGAAATTGTCCTGCTGATCGACAATGAACTCGACCGTGCCGGCATTGGTGTAGCCGACTGATTTGATCAGCCGCACAGCCGCTTCGCACATTTCGTCGCGGCGGGCAACGGGCAGACGCGGAGCGGGGCTTTCTTCGATCAACTTCTGGTGCCGCCGCTGTGTCGAGCATTCGCGCTCGAACAGATGGCAAACATTGCCATGATGATCGGCAATAATCTGCACTTCCACGTGTCGCGGTTTCTCGATGTACCGTTCCAGATAGACACCGGCGTTGCCGAATGCCGCCGCCGCTTCGGTCTTGGCGGCTTGCAATGCTGGTTTGAGCGCAGCCTCGTTCGCAGCGACTCGCATTCCTTTCCCGCCGCCGCCGGCAGTGGCTTTGATGAGCACGGGATAGCCGATTTCGCGGGCGGTGCGAATCGCTTCGTCGTCGTCTTCGATCAGGCCGGCCGAGCCGGGGACCACCGGCACTTTCGCCTTCCGAGCGGCTTCGCGGGCGCGGTTCTTATCGCCCAGGGCATCCATGGCTTCGGGTGTGGGGCCGATGAAATCGAACTTGCAACTGCGACAGACTTCGTTGAAGTGGGCGTTTTCCGCGAGAAAGCCATAGCCGGGATGAATCGCCTCGACTTCGCCCAACTCGGCCGCACTGATGATCTGGTCGATCTTCAAATACGACAGAGAACTCTTGGCCGGGCCGATGCAATAGGTTTCGTCGGCCAATTGCAGGTACTGCGAGCCCTTGTCGGCCGTGCTGTACACGCACACCGTTTCGATGCCCATTTCCTTGCAGGCCCGGATGATCCGCAAGGCAATTTCGCCGCGGTTCGCAATCAGAATTCGTTTGTACATGATCGGTTACTTGCTGGTATCAACCTTGAACAGCGGCTTGTCAAACTCGACAGCCTCGCCATCTTCGACCAGCATGGCGACGATCTTGCCCCGCACTTCGGCCGGGATTTCGTTGAAGACCTTCATGGCTTCAATAATGCAAATCGGGGTGGTCGCATCGACGGTGTCGCCCACTTTGACTAACGGCGGCGACTTGGGATTGGCCCGCGAATAGAACGTGCCGACCATTGGACTTTTAATCACGCTGATGCCCGGCCCATCGGCGGCTGGTTCCTTGGCGGCGGGCGTGGCCGCGGCCGGAGCTTGAGCCGCAACAAATGGCGCCGTGGGGAACTGCGGCGTCACCGCTTGCATCACTGCTCCGCGCTGAATGCGGATGCGATGCTCGGCTTCGCGCAGATCGATCTCGTTCAGATCGTGTTCTTTCATCAATTCGACGAGCCGACGGATCCGCTCGACATCGAACACGCCGCCGGTCACCGTTTCCGAATCTGCCATGATATTTTTCCGAGGCTTTTTGACCGCGGCAGCCTGGGCAGCCGGCCGTTCGGGCGCATTGGCTCGCGGCGAGGGCTTGCGGGCGTCGGCCATACCTGGTTCCTGATCTGCGACAACTGAAATTGAGTCGGCGACGCGTTTGCGGTTCAAATCACAACCCGTTGCCTGCTTTAGAGTTTCGGCGAATTCTACCCGCGGTCCTGGGGGTCGTCAAGCCGCGAGCCGGCAGTCCGCCGCTCCCAATATTTCTCGAACAATTCCATCAGCAGAAAGAACCCGCCCGCGCACGTGCCTGCCAAGTATCCAAATAATCCGCCCAACGGAATGCAGAAGACCATCGCGCAAACGATACCTGCGATTGGCGGCCGATCATCGGTGGTGAACGAAACCGCAATGAAGAGGGCGAGAATGAACACCGGCAACCAGATCGCGCCCGCCACGATCGACGCCGGGCGAGCGATGCGCCCCCAACGCATCTGCACGACGCAGGTGATCGCGACCAGGATGGCGGTGAACAGGTAAATCAGCGGATGGGCATCGACCATCCGGAACAAACCGAAGAGCAACGCGAGCGCGGTTGTAATCCCCAGAATGGCCGACATTCCGAACCGCGGGGGGACGTGGTAGGTGGGACCGGCGGACAGCCGCGCGGTCATCCAACAACCGAGACGCCACGGCCAAGCCACAACCGTCCACAGGCAGCCGCGAACTTCCCCAGCGAACGAGTCAGGCCCTTCCTTAAACCGATAACCGCTCAGTGGCGAAGCAGGTTCCTGCGGAGGCTCGGCGTCGGCCCGATCTTCGAGCGGAGAGGGATCAACATTACTCATGGCCCCATTGTGATCGAGCGCTTACCCTGCCGCCAAGGCGAGCGCCCCATAGACGACGCTGAGTTCGCCCAGTTCCGCCGGCAGGAGTCGATAGGAACCGCGGAGGGGCGGGAAGACGTACTTTTCGATCTCCGTCGCCAGTGGTTCAAAAAACAACTGCTCCCCCGCGAGCGACACGCCGCCGCCGACGACCACCACTTCGGGCGCGACGAGCGTGACGGTCTGCGCAATCGCCCAACCCAGGACCTGGCAGGCATGTTGATAGACATCGCGGGCAATATCGTTGCCGTCGCCGGCTGCCTGGGCGATGATTTTAGCGGTGAGCCGTTCGGGGTCTTGTTCGCAGCGCTGCATCAAGTCGGCAATGTATTCCCGTTCGGTCTCGGCAACGAGCGTCATTCGCTGCAGGATTTGCTGGCGATGCGCCGCCGTCACGCCGCCGCTGAGGACTTCCAGCCGGCGGGACACTTCGCCGCTGATCCGCGCGAGAGCAGTCGCCGCAATGCCCCAGCCGCTGCAATGCGATTCGACCGTCATTTCCGGGCGATCATCGTGCAACCCCGGCCGGAGATGACCTATCTCCGCTACAGCCGGCCGGCCGTTGCCATGCACCTTGCCGCCCAGAATCAGACCGCCGCCAACACCCGTGCCGACCGTCACATACAGTAAGCTCTGACTGCCGCGGCCCGCGCCCAGTTTTGATTCCGCCAAAGCGGCGACATCACAATCATTACCCATCACCGCAGGCAACTGCAGCGCTTCTTCGCACCAACGGACCAGCGGAAACTCTTCCCAGCCTTCGATCTGATGACTCTTGGCAACCACGCCCGCTTGCGCATTCACCGGCCCGCCGAAGCCGATGCCGATTCGCTTGATCTTGTGCTTTTGCAGCAGTGCTGTGCCAACCGCTTCGATACTCTCCAGAATGCCCGCCGACCCGCGCCGCGAATCGACATCCCGCCGCTCAATGGCGACGAGGTGCTCGCTGCGGCCGTCGCTCACGCCCAGTTGCAGCTTCGTGCCGCCGATTTCAATACCTAAAAACATGCGAGCCACTCGGTTCAATTGCCACGCTGCCGATTTCCACAAGCTGCCCCCATGGGGGCCATCAACGTCCCCATGATACCGCCTGTGCTTGGAGAATGGACGACGGCCTGGTCAAGCTATGACGACTGTAGGGATTGGGCCGAGGAATCGATCTGAAATGAAATTTCCGCTCCCGCTGCCCGATTGACTGCTATAGCCCGCAGAATCGTTTCCCACGATTCTTGACGAGCCGCAAACTCTCGGCGGAGAGTGTTCAGCGACAATTCCCGTAGCTCCACCCGAGTTTTCCATGAACGCTGATCCGCGCGGGCGCATCTATTGCGCACTTTCCGCAATTCTCCTCACGCTGCTTGCCGCGCGGTTGCCCGCGGACGAAACTTTCCCTATATCTCCCCAGATTATTCTGGGAAATGATGAAGCGGCTGCGCCCGACGAAGAACCGGCAGAGTTTCCCGTTTCCGTCACCGCCGATGCAGCCGCCTTGGCAGCCGCTCCCACGCCAGGCTGCAATTGCGCCGAGTGTCAAAAGAAGGTGGCGGCCGCGAAAAAGAAACAGGCTGATCTAAAGAAGGCTATCGCGGGTGCTTACAAGCCCCTCTTTTACGACAATAACTTCGCATACATCAACAATCCGCTTTACACCGATCACTTTCCGGGCGATCACCTCAAACAGATGCGCCTGCCGTTCGGCTGCGATTCAACCCTCGACATTGGCGGTCAGTATCGCGCTCGATATCACCATGAAGTGAATATGCGCGGCCTGGGACTCACCGGGAACGACGACGATTTTCTGCTGCATCGCACGCGGATTTTCATGAATGCGAAAATCGGCGACCGGTTCCGCGCTTATGTCGAATACCTCGACGCCGAAAGCAACTACGAAAACTTTCCCCCTCGCGCCATCGAGGTCAATCGTTCGGACATTCTCAATCTGTTTGTCGATTACAAGCTAATCGACGATTGCTGCGGCGGATCGCTCACCGCTCGCGCCGGCCGACAGGAATTGTTGTATGGCAGCGAACGCTTGATCTCGCCTCTCGACTGGGCGAACACGCGGCGCACTTTCGATGGCCTGAAGTTTTTTTGGACCGACGATTGCTGGAACATTGACTTCTTCTACACCAAGCCGGTAGCGGTCGATCCACATAATTTCGATTCGCCCATTGAGGAGCAGGATTTCTTCGGCGGCTGGGGAACTTACAAGGCCATCAAAGATCAAACGATTGACATCTACGCCCTGCAGTTCAACAACGGGCTGGGCATGAATAACTTTCAATACACGACCCTGGGCGGGCGGTGGCTGGGAACGGAATGCGACTGGTTGTGGGAATTGGAAGGGGGCCTGCAATTTGGACAGAATACCGACGGCAGTGGCCACGATGCGGGCTTCTTCACCGCCGGCTTCGGCCGCAAGTGGCCAAAGCATTGTTGGAAGCCGCAAATCCTCGCCTATTACGATTGGGCTAATGGCGGCAATCTGCGTGGCGCTGGACAGGGCTTCAACCACCTATTTCCGCTGGCCCACAAGTACCTGGGCTTCATGGATCTGTTCGGCCGGAGCAATATCGAAACGCCCAACGTCCAGTTCACTTGCCAACCGCACGAGAAGCTTAAGGTGCTGGTTTGGTACTACTACTTCTTCCTGCAGAACGGGAACGACACGCCCTACAACGTGAACATGTCTCCGTTCAATCCCGCGAATCCGCCCGCTAGCCGCGATCTGGGGCATGAGATCGATCTGACCGTCACCTACTCGCTCAATCCCCGGATGGATATCTTGGTCGGCTATTCACACTTCTTCGCGGGACAGTATTACGCGAACACGGCTCCCGGCTTCTCGGCCGATGCGAGCTTTTTCTATCTCCAGTATCACTGGAATTTCTAGTTCGCTCGTTTGACGGCGGGCCTTGCAGTTGCCCGATAAGCGCAGCCGCAAGAAACGCGTGCTACTACACCGCGCGCAATCGGTAAACTTCCCGAGGGACTGCCTTGCTGACGCGGCGGGCTACCTGGCTACGAATCAGCCCAACTTGATCTGGCGTTTGCCGCGCGAATCGGCCGCGGCGCGGGCCATGCCGGCGGTGGTGAAGTCCATCACGATCTCGCCGGTGCGGCTGACGGCAATCAGGCCGCCGTCATCCGGCTTGAGAATTTTGCGGAGGACATGATCGACGGCGACCGGCAGCGTTTCCCCTTTGTAGGCGACGCGGACAGAAACTTCGTGGGCGATGCTATGGCGGATGAACTCCTCACCGGTCCCAGTGCAGGAGATGGCGCAGGTAGCGTTATCAGCGTAGGTGCCGGCGCCGATGATGGGCGAATCGCCGATCCGGCCCCAGCGCTTGTTGGTGATTCCGCCGGTACTGGTGCCCGCGGCGAGGTTGCCGTGCTGATCGAGAGCGACGCAGCCGACGGTCCCCATCTTTTTCTCGACATCCGGCTGCCGCGCTTTCTCACGAGCCTTAGCCCGTTCCCATTTCTGGCGCTGCAGCTCCGTCGAGAACCAATCGTTCTCGACCCGGGCAACTTTCATTTCGTCCGCGAACAGTTCGGCGCCGTCGCCAATGAGCAGCACATGCCGCGTTTTGGTCATCACCAGGCGAGCGAGCGAAATGGGATTGCGAATCGTGCGCACCACCGCAACAGCGCCGCAGGCTTTGTTGCTGCCATTCATGATCGAGGCATCGAGCTCGTGCTTGCCGACATGATTGAAGCACGCGCCGCGGCCGGCATTGAACTGGGCGTCGTCCTCCAGGAACCGAATCACCTGCTCGACGGCATCCAGGCTGGTCCCTTGTTTCTTCAGCACTTCGAGACCAATCCCGAGCGCCTTACCGAGTGAAGCTTCCATCGCTGCGCGCTCGGCGGCGGTCATGTTGTCGGGCTCGGTTCCCGCTCCGCCATGCAAGGCGAGAGCAAAGTTGCCAACGACAGCTTTGGCGGCCTCTTGGGCGGACACCTGTTGGGCAGATAGCAGGGCAGGAACAGTCACAAGCGATCCTCCGACGATCGTGGCCAGCCATTCGCGGCGCGACGAATCACGAATGAGCATGAGATGTTCCTTCGTCAATGGCGCCGACGCTGGCGGCGGTCGGCCACGAAATGTCGATCAAGCGGCGCCGCGAGTCGTCGTGGTTGGCGTCTTGGCGGGCACGCTGCGGCGCTGTTCGGTTGGCTGATCGAGGCCGATCAAGTAAACCAGTAGCGGCGAGGCGATGAACACCGTGCTATACGATCCCGAAATCACGCCGACGACCAGCGAGAAGGCGAAGGCATGAATGCCCGAGCCACCCAGGAAGTACAAGATCACGATGACCATCAGCGTCGTGCCGGCCGTCAGGAACGTGCGGCTGAGCGTTTGATTGACGGCCGCGTTGATCATGTCGCCCGTCACGTCGGGACTTTTGCCACGAATTTCGCGGACGCGGTCGAAGATCACGATGGTGTCATTGATCGAATAACCGATCAGCGTCAAAAACGCGGCGACGACCGGCAAGCTGATCTTGAATTCCTCGACCATCAAAAATCCGAAGAACGGCGCCAACCAGTAGCTGATGGCGATCGCGCCCAGCATGACCAGGGCGTCGTGGGCCAGCGCCACCGCAGCCGCGATCCCCCAACTGATTTTGTGAAAGCGAATCCACATGTAAATGATCATCCCCACGAGGCTGCCAACGATCGCGAAGATTGCTCGCGACCTGGTATCGAAGGAGACCTGTCCGCCGATCTTGCTGGAGGTTTGCCAGACAGGCACGCCCGCCAAATCCTGTTCCAATTGCTTGAGCACCTTTTCGGTTTCCACTTGGGGAAGCGAAATCGTAGCGGTCCAATCGCTATATGACTTGTTATCGATCTTGTTCCAGCCCGGCGCCGAAACGTCAACCAAGGCCGACTGCTTAATGGCCACCTCGGCTGCCTCGCGAATGCGCTCCTTCAAAGCATGGCCGCTGATCTTCGTGTTGCCCAGCTTCAACTCAACCTGCGTCCTGACGACATCGCCAGCCAGCATTGGCTTGTTGGGTATGGGCCCTAGCGGCGGCAAGGCGGGAATTAGTTTC
>JAYTUF010000250.1:0-2324 GCA_043744755.1 Anatilimnocola sp. | reverse complement strand
CAGCGAGGTGGTTGAAAGTCGAGTGCCGATTGCATGCTTGCAGTTTACCACGGCGGGCAGCTGTGGCTTTTTGAATCTCGGTTTCCATCCTCCAGGGTGACAATTCCCTCTCAGTCAAGATTGCTGCTTTGATCGAATAGGGCAGTTACTTTACCGGATTCGCGCAGCGGGTCTGGAAATTCGCGCCACCGGCACTTAGACTCATGGCGACTGCTGCCAATTCAGACAAGGCAGTCAATCCTGTTTCCATCATTTGTTCCGTCCGCGAGGTCTCGTCATGAGTAAGGCCACCACGCCTGCCACTGCATCGCCCGCCACCACGCCCGTTAAGGCACCCGCGCAAACCAACCCGGTGCGGGCTGGCATTCTCGTCACACTGTTGGTGCTGGCGCTCCTGTTGCTGGCCTATGACTACTTGCTCGCTCGCCCGGCCACTGAAAAGGCCGATACCGATGTGCAAGCGTTGTTCGACGCCCGCAACGCCAAGGGCGTTCGCAAGAATGGCGACAAGATCGATGCCGACCTGGTCAAGCCCAAGGACGTGCAAGAGTTGCTGAAGAAGAAGCCGTTCTGGACGGATGTGAAGCCGGACTATCTGGTCGAGTGCTATTGGTGGGGCGGCATGCCGCATCGCAACTACATCACGGTGCTGTATTACGGCAGCGGCGAGAATGTGCGGTTCAACACGCATTACAAAAATGCCAAGCCCGATCCGCTGGCCTTGCCCAACGCCGAACTCCCCGAAAGTCCGCCCAGCAAGTCCCAAACGCCGCCGACCATTAGTGGAGACGGCGACACCGGCGGGAAGAAAAAAGGAACGCCGGACGAAGGCACAACGCCGCCGACGCCGCCCAAGCCGACGGAAGCTGACCCTGCCGTTGAGAAGCCGGTCGAACCGAAGCCGGCCATTGAAAAACCCGCTGAGCCGAAGCCCGCGGAAGAAAAACCAGCGGCACCGAAGTCCGCTGAGCCCAAGCCAACAGACGAAAAGCCTGCCGAACCAAAACCGGCCGTCGAAAAGCCTGAGGACAAGTAGTGTCCTCGCGGAGTGTTGGCCATGTTCGACAATCAACTCCCTCACGATTGGCAACTTGCCTCGCGGCGGAGTTGGTTGCAATCATCGGCCGGCTGGTTGGGTGCCGCCGCGCTCGCCAGCTTGAATGCTGAAAATGCCTCGCGTGCGGCGGAAACACAGCCGCGAATCGTTGATAAATCGTCGCTTCCCCATTTCGCGGCACGGGCGAAGCGGGTGATTTATCTGTTCCAATCGGGCGCTCCTTCGCAGCTCGATTTGTTCGACTACAAACCCAAGCTGAAGGATCTCGCCGGGACCGAACTTCCCGATTCAATCCGCCAGGGACAACGCCTGACTGGCATGACCAGCCGGCAAGCCAGCTTTCCCATCGCGGCCAGCAAGTATCGCTTCGCTCAGCACGGCAACAGCGGCGCGTGGCTGAGCGAACTGTTGCCGCATACGTCGAAGCAAGTCGATCAGATTTGTTTCTTGAAGGGCGTGTTCACCGAGGCCATCAATCACGATCCCGCCATCACATTTCTGCAAACGGGCGCTCAACTCGCGGGCCGGCCCAGCATCGGCAGTTGGCTTTCGTATGGCCTGGGCAGCGAGAACCAAGATCTGCCTGGCTTTGTGGTCCTCGTCTCGCAAGGCTCCGGCAATCCGACCGATCAACCGCTCTATGACCGTCTCTGGAACAGCGGCTTCCTTCCCTCGCGGCATCAGGGCGTGAAGTTCCGCTCCGGCGGCGATCCCGTGCTGTTCCTTTCCAATCCGGTCGGTGTGAGTCGCGAAGTGCGGCGACAAGAGCTTGACGATTTAGCTGCCCTCAACAAGTTGCACGAGCAAGAACAGGGTGATCCCGAAACGCTGGCCCGCATCGCTCAGTACGAACTGGCCTTCCGCATGCAAACCGCGGTGCCGGAACTCGTCGATATTTCGGCTGAGTCAAAACACGTCCGCGAATCGTATGGTCCCGAAGTCGAACGCCCCGGCAGTTACGCCTTTCATTGCCTCCTCGCCCGGCGGCTGGTCGAGCGAGGCGTGCGGTTCGTGCAGCTCTTCCATCGCGGCTGGGATCAGCATGTGACGTTGCCGAAACAGCTCGAAGCCCAATGCCGCGACACCGATCAGGCCACGGGAGCGCTGCTCGCCGATCTGAAGCAGCGCGGTCTGCTCGAAGATACGCTCGTCGTCTGGGGCGGCGAATTCGGCCGCACCGTCTATTGCCAGGGCCCGCTATCCGCCGCCGACTACGGCCGCGATCATCACCCCCGCTGCTTCACCGTCTGGCTCGCGGGCGGCGGCG
>JAYTUF010000249.1:0-2324 GCA_043744755.1 Anatilimnocola sp. | reverse complement strand
CTTTCGCTCCGCGAAAGGGCGTGAGCGAACGACGATGTTGGGTTGCACGCGCAGGCGGCGACGACGAAGATGCGGGCGTTCATCTTCGCTCACGTTCGCTGGCCGCAGGAATCAGTTAATGTCTCGTGCTCGTGGGATTCTAGGCTGGACGGTGCTGATGTCGTCAATCTGCCTGTCGCCGGTCCGAGCAGGCGAAGGAACGCTGTTCATCATCGGCGGCGGCCTGCGGGCGGACAACGCGGCTCTCTTCGATCGACTGCTCAGCGCCGGCGGCGGGGCCAAGCAATGCCGCGTCGCCATCTTCGGCACCGCCAGTATCTCAATTGAAAGCGCCGAATACTTCAGCCAGACCTTGCAGCGTCACGAGGTGCCCGCCGACAACATTACCGTCCTCAACATTCGTCCCGACAACGCCGCGACCACGGCCCACGATCCACAGATTGTTGAACTGCTGGGCAAATGCACTATCGCCTACTTTGTGGGCGGCGATCAACGGCGGATCACCCAGGCCCTGCTGCAAGCCGACGGCGCCGATACACCCGTGCTCGCGGCCGTGCGCAAGCTGCTCGAGCGGGGCGGCGTGGTGGCCGGCTCGAGCGCTGGGGCGGCGATGCAAAGCCGCGTGATGATTGCCATCGGCGGGCTGCCCGACTCGGTGCTGGACGAAGGACTGGACCCGCTCGACTTTGGCGTATCAACCAATCCGCACCGCCCGGGCCTGACCGCGACGCCCGGTCTGGCCTTTTTCTCCGCCGGCATTATCGATCAGCATTTCAATCAGTTTCGGGGACGACTCGGCCGGCTGTCGCGGGCGCTGATCGCGGCCAAGACCGGGTATGGATTCGGCGTGGATGAAAACACGGCACTGATCGTCCCGCCCAGTGGACCATTCGAAATCGTGGGAACCGGCTGTGTGACCATCGTCAATGCCACCGATGCGACTTGCACCGACGGTCCGCTCGGCTGCCAGCTCGCGGGCTTGCGACTTTCCTGCCTGCAGGCGGGAGACCGCTGGGACGCAACCCAGGGCGAGGCGCTCGTGCTGGGTGAGAAGAAGCTGCTGACCATTCAGGACGATCCCTACCGCGGCAATTACCTGATTCCGGATATCTCCAGCTCCGGCGCCATTCGCCACGCCCTGTTCGTAGGACTGGCCGATAACACCAGCCGCCGTCAGCAGGGGCTCGCGCTGCGCTACACCGATACATTCGGGCACGGCTACCGATACACGTTCCGCAAGACGGAGCGCAGCCAATGCTGGGGCGGCCAGGTCGGGAAGATCTATTCGCGGGCTGTCCATGACATCGACCTGACCATCGAACCAATCCTTTCGTCGCTGCAGCCACCCGCCTCCGCGCTACCGGTCGACTTGCTAGAGGGAAGAATGGGCATCGCCTGCCAGGCACTTTGGTTCCGCGGGATTCTGCTCGCGAACAGCGAGCGGCAATTGCGACCTGACAAGCCCATCACCCGCGCCGAACTCGCGATTGCGCTGGCCCACAGCGTTCACCTGTTGCCGCCTCTCGTTGCCTTGCCACCCATCGCCGATGTTCGCGCGGATGAGTGGTGGCATGACGAACTAAGTAGTGTCTTGGAAGCCAAACTTCTCACGCTCGACGACCGCCGCCGCTTCCGCCCGGAAGAACCCATCTCCCGCCAAGACGCCGCCGCGGTAATGCTGGAACTCCACCGCCGCTGCGGTGGAGCAGCACCACCCGCCACGAAAATCTCATTGCGCGACGAAACCGACGTTTCAGCCACCCTTCGCGCGGGCGTCTTCGCCGCCGTGCAACAAGACCTGCTCCAAACCACCGACGAGCGCTTCCGCCCCGCCGATCCTCTCACCCGTAGCGAAGCCGCCAGGGCCATCTACCGCAGTTTAGCGTTGCCTTGGTAGTTGGCGTGGGCTGCTCGGAATCGACAGCCCTCAGAGCAAGGATTGAACGGGAAGAGAAAGGTTTTTGGATTGTAACCTTGTACGCCGGCCCAAAGATGCAAGACTCATGAAAATGGCGGGCGAGAGCGCCGCTCCGCCGTGTTATCGCCGCGCGAAAACACAGCCAGCTCACCCATTCAACAAACCACGGCCACCCCGCCGCGCTCGACTCCCAATGTGGCCCGTATATGCTCCCGACCCCTTAATGCCCGTCTGCGAGTGGTATATTTTGGCATGGTCCTGCTCGTTTCGGCCGCTATAATCCACGGCCCATAGACCCGCTGCGGCGGGGAAAGTCTAATCGCGGCTGCCGCGTCTCGCTCTATTCAGGGGAAAATCCATGACCCAGCTTAAGCCGTTCTACGAGGACGTGCAGGCTCATTACGAT
>JAYTUF010000248.1:0-8985 GCA_043744755.1 Anatilimnocola sp. | reverse complement strand
CTCCGCGAAAGAACGCCCTTTCGCGGAGCGAAAGGCGACAATGGCTACTTGAGAGCCTGCAAATACGCAATCAAATCAGCCAGTTGTTGCGGACTCATGGTCTTCTCCAATCCCGCCGGCATGATCGAGAGGTTGCTGGGCTTCATCTCCTCGATACTGCTCCGCGAGACGCGGACCTCGCTTTGATCGGCAGCCCGCAACACAAGTGCATCGGCAGTTTCTCGGGTGATGAGACCGGTGAGCGTGCGGCCATCGTCCAAAAGCAGCGCGTGCGATTCGTAGCCGCGGGCGAGTGACGAACTGGGAAAGATCACTGCTTCGAGCAGATCGCGCTGGTTCCGCCGCTGCCCAATCGTCGATAGGTCAGGCCCCACGCGGCCCCCTTCGGTCCCGACGCGATGACACAGAAAACAACCGGCCTGGCGATTGAAATAAACCTGCTTGCCGCTGGCCGCATTGCCCGCGGGGAGCGTGCTGCTTAGTTGTTCCAACCGAGCTCGTTGCTCCCGTGTGGCCGCTTGCAAGCGTTCGATGATCGGCTGCATCGCCTGGCGCGTGCTATCTGGATAGTGCTTCACGAGCGTTTCGATCTGCGGCAAACTGAGCGCGGCCGATCCGGGTGAAGCGATGAGCGCGGCTGCCAATTGCTTGCCGAGCGCTTCATCGCCGGACCGCTCGAAGGCACCCAGCAGCGGAATGATCTCCAGCGGACCGGCGGCGGCCAAATGTTTTGTCAGCACCAACTGTTGTTCGTTCGTCAGGCCGGCGCTGCCCAGCGCTCGCGCCGCAACAATGCGCAGCGCCGGCTGAACATCCTTGGCTAATTGTGTTTCGAGCCAGGCGAATTCGCCCGTCGAAAGAGCTTGACTAGCGCTGACCATCGCCAGCGCCGCGAGCCGCAGTTCGTTCGTTCGCTTCTCGTCCGCCGCCAAGGATCGCAACTCCGCTTCAAACTCTCGCGGCGAGGCGGCAATCGCGGATATGGCTGCGAGGGCAGTCGCGGTGTCGTTGCTTTTCAAGGCAGATAACAGGGGTGCTCGCAACAATGCCGGCAACGGTTCGAGTCGCGCTTGCGCAAGGGCTTCGAGCAACACACGCTGGATCGCTGCCGGAGTTTTCTCGTCACTGAGTCGGTCCGCCAGCAACTGTTGCACGGCTGTTTGCTTCGCGAAGGCGACCAGCGCACTGACGACCAGCGTCTGTTGTGAATCATCGAGTTGTGGCTGATCCAGCAAGTGACCAATCGAAGCAACCAACTCCGCGGTCCAACCCGCGCGACGGCTCAGCACATCGAGCGCTGCAGTTTGCAAGGCCAAATCGCCCGTTGCCAGCAAGGCAGCGACTTCTTCCCGCCGCAAATCCCCGCTGGACATTTGATCGAGCGCGATCAAACCGGCTCGCTTCACTAACGGACTTGGGTGCTTGAGTGCCGGGCGTGTTGCAGTGGGGTCGTCGATCTCGATGAGCGCGTAAATGAGGGCATGTTCGCGCGAACGGTCAGGCTTGCGGGCAATAGCTTCCAGCAGCGCGGATACCGCAGCGGGCTCGCCAATCTTGCCGAGCGCGGTCGCCGCCGCGAGTTGTACTTCCGCCGGTTGATCGTCAGTCAGTAACCCCGTGAGAACATCAACCGCTTGCGTTTCGCGCAATGAACCCAGCGCCAAGGCGGCTAGTTGCTTGAGGCGTGTATCTTCGTGCTCCGCCGCATCGAGCAGCACGGAGGCCGCCTTCGCCGAGCCGATCTTGGTGAGAGCTTCGGTGGCCTGCAGCCGGCGGGTGGCATCGTCATCAAGAATCGCTTTCGCGAGATAGGGAACCGCGGCGTCTTTGTTGCGAACAAGCTGCGTCACCGCCCGCGCACGGACGGCCGGACGAACATCGGCCAATAGAGCGACGAGTTCCTCCGCCGTCGAACGATTCCAAGCGAGCTTCGTTCCCCAGGGATCGGCGATCTTCTCCGCGGCCTTCCTCCGCACTCGATAGATGGCCCCCGGCACTTCGGGCTTGGCGATTTGCGACGTGGGGCAACCGATGCGAAACCAGCCGCCGGTATCGACTACCAGCAGGCTGCCGTCAGCATCTTGCAGCACGTCGGTCGGATGAAAATCGTTGCTGGTCGAGGTGAGAAAATCCTTGACCACTGCCGCGCGGAACGAACTGCCTTCTCGTTCAAGCGTTACGCTCTTGAGCTTGTGCGTGTTGAATTCGGTGACGAACCAATGGTCGTTAAACGCCGGTCCGAAACCGTGCGTCGGTTTGCTGCCGAAAGGCCGATAGCGACAGAGTCCCGAAACGGCAACGTGGCCGAAATCATGCACTTCGCCCAGCAACTCTCCCGTGCGCTTGAACTCGGCCAGCACCGCGGGCTGATCTTGCCGCGGATAAACGCCGCCGTGCAACCAGTGGACGAGGCAATCGCCTCGCTTGGGATAGAAGATGTTCACCGTGCCCAGCATTTCGCCGGTCGCGGTCCAGTCGATCTCGGTGGGGTTGTCCATCCCGCCGCCGCAATGCGTTTGCACATCGGAGCCATCGGGCAGGCACGAGAAAATGCGGGCCGCCTTCCCTTTGCTGATGATCTCGCCCGCGGCGTTGGTGAACTCATGGCCATGCCGCCCTTCGCACCAATAGATGCGACCTTCGGGGCCGAGGAAGCAGCCATGCACGTCGGCTGCGTTGCCGGTATAGCCGAACTTGCTCACGATCTGCTCGCGGACATCGGCGACATCGTCACCATCTTTATCTCTAAATCGCCAGATCGCTCCCGACGAAGCAACGTACAACCAACCTTCATGCCACAGCGCCCCTTGCGGGAAAGTGAGCTTGTCGGCGAAGACACTCCGCTTATCAAACACGCCATCGGCGTTCGTATCGGTGAGCAAGACAATGCTGTTCGGCAGTTCCTTTTCGAGATCTTCCCGCTTCAGATTCTTGCCGGCGTTCTCAGCGACGAACAAACGGCCCCGATCATCGAAGCCCGCCATGATCGGATGCTCGATGAGGGGCGATTCGGCGGCGATCTCGACGGTGAAGTCGGAGGGAACCGTGATGGCGGCGAGACGGGGATCTCGGACGTCCTCTACAAGATTGCTTGCAAAACAACTCTGAACTACAAACGTTTCGATTACTAATCGCTCAAACATCTTTTCCGCCAACGCACTTTGCGGAGCAAGGCGCTCCATCCGCTCGACACAAGTTCTGGCCTGATCCCATTCTTGCTTCAAGACCGCAGCATCGAATTCCACTGAGCAGGTGCTCAGTAACTCATCATTCCTCAACCGCCATCCATAGCAGGCGCTCCCCATCGCGACGAGCATCATGACAAGCAGCAGCGATCGCAGGCCGAATTGCCAGCGGCGGGGAGTGATTTGCTTCAGGTGATTCAGTTGGTTCATCTTTGGACGCTCTGATTGCTGGGCGTTCAGGTTGAGGGCTGCGTAGATGATTCTCGCAACTTGATCTGGCCTCATTGGAGCAGCGGAATGCTGTCAAGCGTAGGCTTTTGGCACGAAATCGGTCAATTCAATTCTCTGAGCCTGCCACATTTGAGTTCTGGCACGCGAGGTGCTTTCACTCTCTTTCACCATTCGGCAACTCGCGTCACGAACGACGCGGCGAAATGTTAGCACGAAATCAGGAGTCTACTCATGGCAATGTCTACTCACACGCCCACGCTCACACAGAAGTCGATTGATTGGCTGCAGAGCTTGATTCAGATCAATATTGATAGTCGCGACGGCTTCAGGGAAGCGTCGGAGAATCTCAAGTATTCAAATCCGACGCTCTCCGAACGCTTTTGCCATCTCTCGTCCGCCCGTGATCGCCAGGCCGATGAACTACAAGCGATGGTCGCCGGCAACGCTGAAACGCCAACCACTTCCGGCAGCTTCTCGGCGGCCGCGCATCGCACCTGGATGGACCTACGGGCTGTCCTGGGAGGTGGCGATCAAGCGATTCTGGACGAAGCTGAAAGAGGCGAGGATCAGATCAAAGCCAAGTATGAAGAGGCCCTCAAGGATATGGGGGGCAACGAGCCCTGTTGCGATACTCTTCGCGAGCATTTTGCCGCGGTCAAGTCTTCCCATGATGAAGTGAAGGCGCTCCGCGATTCGAATCACCGACCGGGCAAGGCGCGCTAAACGCATTGCCCGCTAATTTTGAAGATTTCAGACGGCAGTGTCTTCGATATGGCAGGTATCGGGGGCGCTGTCGTTCTGATTTTCTTGACCGCTCACATACCTGTAGAATGGGCACTCTTGCCCGTTCGCTTTGGGCAAGAGTACTCATCTTACGACTTCGCCACGCTCGGCTTCGGCATTCCCAAGAATGAATCGCTGGGCAATTCGCAACCGCCGTTGCCGTTTTCGGCTTCTGGCTTATACGACCAGGGCGCTGCCTTACACTCGTCGCCAAACGAAATGCCGAGGGCTCGCGCTGCCTGCACAGCGGAGCAGCCGGGATTCACCGCGGAGAGTTTGATCGCGTCGAGCAGCGAGACATTTCCCATATCAGGCGGCCAGTAGGTCACCATCTGACCGAACTTCCGCTCGATGATCAGCCGCACGGCATGAGCGCCATATTGGGTGGCCAGCACGCGATCGAAGGTCGTTGGAGCGCCACCTCGTTGCAAGTGACCGAGCACGACCGTGCGAGTTTCTTTTCCCAATCGCTTCTCGATTTCAGAGCCGACAATGTTGCCGATGCCGCCCAGCCGGACTTGCTTCTGCTCGTGGCGACGTTCCTTGGTGACTAATTCACCGCTGGGAAGCTCCGCCCCTTCGGCCACCACGACAAGCGTGAATTTTTTGTTCTGTTGCTCGCGGCTGATGATCGCCTGGCAGACGCGCTCGAACGACCAGGGAATTTCGGGGATGAGTATCACATCGCCGCCGCCGGCCACGCCGGCATAGAGCGCGATCCAGCCCGCGTGCCGGCCCATCACTTCCAGCACCATCACCCGCTCGTGACTGGCGGCGGTGGTATGCAACCGGTCGAGCGCATCGGTCGCACAAAAGACGGCGCTGAAGAAACCGAACGTGAAGGCCGTGCTCGAAAGATCGTTGTCGATCGTTTTGGGCACGCCCACGACGGGAATGCCCTGCTCGTGAAACTGCTGAGCCACCGCCAGCGAGCCATCGCCGCCGATGCAGATCAGGCCGCTGATGTTGAGATGCTCCAACGTGGTCTTCACGCCGGCGATCAACTCGGGATCCAGCTCCAAGCGATCATTCACGCCCACGGTCGCGCAGAATCGGCCTTTATTGGTCGAGCCGAGAATCGTGCCACCCTGGCCTAGAATGCCGGTGGTGTTCTTGGCTGTCAGCGGGATGTAGCTGACCGGGTCTACCAGCCCTTCGTAGCCTTTGAGAAAGCCGACCACATCGTAGCCATGCGTCGCGGCGCTCTTCACCACTCCGCGGATGACGGCGTTCAAGCCGGGGCAATCGCCGCCAGCCGTCAGCACGCCGATTCGTTTCACACCGTCTGCCATGAGTCTCTCCTGAAGGGGTTGCGCCAATTCTAGCGTGTGTTCCCAAGCGATGCGCGCTGGCTCGGCTGCTGCCTTGCGAAACCGTTCGGAAACGCCGAACATGGAGAGGTTTCCTAAGTGTGGCTACAGAGGGCATGATTGGCAAGCCGTGAATGGCGTGCTGTATGAGCAGGATGATTACAAGGAACTGGTCGTCACGCGAGTATCGCCCGATGTAATCAAATAATTCAGCACAGCGACAGTCTTCTTAGCCACCGGCTTTAGCCGGTGGACTGCAGTATAAAGTGTCTCGGCTTTAGCCATTTTGTGATTCAGCAAGGACGGCGTGCAACCCGTTGCGATGGATGGCTAAAGCCGGGTTACTCACTTCGCAAATCCACCGGCTGAAGCCGGTGGCTAAGTAAATGCACCAGAATCACAGTTTTATCGGGACCACTGGATCACCAATTTGACGACTTCGCTCACAGACCAATCGTTCATGCGGCAAGCGCTCGCACTTGCCGAGCAAGGCCAGGGCTTTGTCGAACCCAACCCCATGGTCGGCTGCGTGATCGTCCGCGCTGGGCAAATCGTCGGCAAAGGTTTTCACGAACGATTCGGCGCAGCACACGCTGAGATCCAGGCCTTGCAAGCTGCCGGCGAACAGGCCCGCGGCGGCACGCTGTATGTCACGCTGGAGCCTTGTTGTCATTTCGGCAAGACGCCCCCCTGCACCCAAGCCATCATTGCTGCTGGTGTGACTCGCGTCGTCGCAGCGCTGCGCGATCCGTTTCCGCAAGTCGCGGGTGGAGGATTCGCGGAGCTTGAGCAAGCGGGCATTGAAGTCGTCGATGGAGTCTTGCAGGCCGAAGCGGAAGAATTGAATGCGCCCTTTTTGAAACTGCTCCGCGAGAAACGGCCTTGGGTCATTGCCAAGTGGGCCATGACGCTGGATGGCAAGATCGCGACGCGGACCGGCGAGAGCAAGTGGATTTCAGGTCCGGAGTCGCGCGCGATTGGGCAGGAACTCCGCTCGCGGGTTGATGCGATCGTCGTCGGCCGGCGGACGGCGGAACTCGATGATCCGCTGCTCACCGCACGGTTGCCTGCCGGTGAACAGCCGCCGCGGATCGCGACGCGCATGGTCCTTGATTCGGCCGCGAGCCTTTCGCTGAGCAGCCAACTAGTGCGCACTGCGCGGGAGTTTCCCCTGCTGATTGTCGCTGCCGCAGCGGCGCCCGCGGCCAAAGTTGCGGAGCTGCGAAACGCGGGAGCGGAAGTGCTGCAGCTGGCGGGTCCGTCCGCGGCCGAACGACTCGGGCAGTTGCTCGATGAACTCGGCCGGCGGCGGCTGACGAACATCCTGGTGGAAGGCGGCAGCCAACTGCTGGGATCGCTCTTCGATGCCCGGCAGGTCGATGAAGTCCATTGCTTCATCGCGCCGAAGATCTTTGGCGGAAGTGAGGCCGCGGGGCCGATTAACGGCGAGGGCGTTGCGGCGCCAGATCAGGCCCTGCGATTCAGCCAGCATTTCTCGCGGCAGGTGGGAGAGGATTTTTATGTGCGGGGAAGGCTGTGCCGGTAGCCGTTCCCAGAACCGGATACTAGCGAGTGCCGGGTGATGCTTGGATCCCGTTAACCCTCGCCAAACACCTTCGCCAGAAGTCCGGTTTGTCGAGAAACAGACCCCTCTTTTGGTGGACTCTATGTCAGCCGTTTGCGAAGAATAGCGGTTTTTTCGCTGCGAATCACCCTGGGTTTCTCAACACCGGCCCCTGTTCGAGGGGTAGCGCTGGAACGGATGAATCAGCACCCTTAAGATGGGACTGCAGGCGAGATGCCGGGGCGAATCGCTTACCTCGTGCGCGGCTCTTTGTGAGGAGATGGGCGGCTATCTCGCCTCAGCCCCTCACCTCAGCCCTCTCCCCGGCGTACCGAGGAGAGGGAGTGAGTGTGTCTCACTCCCCACTGCTTTCACTCTACGCCCAGCTCTCTTCCGCCATCGCGGCGTCCACGCCTTCGACATATTCGCCACCCGACATGGGCACCGGGGCGGCGGCCAGTGGGGTGCCAGTGCCGAAGAAGTGTTCGGCCCTGCCATCCAGGCGGAGGATGTAGTTGCCCGCGGCATCGTGACCGAGAATGCTGAAGCGAGCGTTCCGGGCGACGGGGTCCGGGTTGTTGCGGTTCGGATTGCGAGGATCGCCAGGCCACTGGAAGATCCGCGTAGTGTAGGTCGTCAACCCATTACCAACTTCCAGCGTGGCCGCCGAGAAGTCAGCATCAACGGTCACCTTCAGCGATGTGGCCCCGCCCCAGCCATTGAGCGCCCACGACCAGAACAAGTCGCCTTGCAGGGTCGTGGCCAGCACAAAGCCGGTGTTGGTCGTGGAGGCCAGCAGGCTATTGATATAACCTTGCGGATCGGTGAGTTGATTGACATCGACGCCTTGCTCGCCAAAGTAATTAACCGACTGGCCACCGGCGATGCCCAGCAGATCCAGCGAGAGATTAATCACGTCGTTTTGAGCCGAGAGCGAAGCGCCAATGCCGGCCGTCTCTCTGCCATCGCGGAGCGCGAACGGCGTGGTTTCGGTCAGCGTGTAGTTGCCCGGCTCGACTGCCAGGAATTGGTAGTAACCATCCATCCGCGTCGAGGTAGTGATCGGCGTGATCGGGCCAGTCACCTGGCTCGTACCAGCGAGGGTAATATCGACGCCGTTGAGCGGCTTCTCGTTCGGATCGAAGACGCCGTTGTTGTTGGAATCGATGTAGACATAACCATTCACATCGGTCGGGATGAAATCGCGGACGATGATGTTGACCGTGACGGGAACCGACCGGGGATCGGCAACTCCCGCAGTGGTGCCATTATCCGTCAGCGTGTAGGTGAAGGAATCGAGTCCGATATAACCACCTAAAGCAGTCGGAGCGGTGTAGGTCACAACGCCAGCGACAAGCGTCACCGTGCCCCCTTGTGCACTGGTCGCCGAAACAGCCGTGACGCTGATCGTCTGCCCGCTTTCGTTGGCGGGCAAGCCGGGCGAGTCGTTGGCGAGCAGGCTGGCGGCGGTGAACGTGCGGTCGCGGTTCTTGATGACAGTGAACTGCCCCGTGACCGGATCGGTGCCGCCCACTGGCGCATCGTTGACTTCACGGACCGTGATCGAAACGAGGGCATTGCCCGATAGCAAACTGGGCGGATTGATCACACTATTGTCGTTGATCCGATACGTGAACGAATCGGGGCCGTTGTAGTTAGCAGTCGGCGTGTAGTCGACCTGCCGGGTGGAGGCGTTGAACACAGCGGTGCCATTGGCCGGCGGCGTGACCAGAATGAACGACCACTGCGTGTTGGCAGTGTCCGGATCAGTGTCGTTGGCGAAGACATTGATGGCAACGGAGCTATCTTCGTTGACGACAATACCCGGATCGGGGTTCGCGACGGGCGGATCGTTCTGCTCGACTACGGTGATGCTGACCGTGGCAATGTTCGACAGATTATTGCCACCGCT
>JAYTUF010000247.1:0-2338 GCA_043744755.1 Anatilimnocola sp. | reverse complement strand
ATCAAGGTATTGGCATGTCCGATGGCTATGACATAGGACGACGAAGGTTCAATGAAGGCCCAGACACTCTCCGGGGATTCCGAAACCTGGTCGGCGATTACATACACCGGCAGATACACCGAAGGCAACCCGGCGGGAATCTGAAAAGTAGTTGGCAGCGCGTCGTAGTCGCTGCCCGGCGTGGCATTGCCGCCGTAGCTGAGCGAAACGGTTAGCGCTTGCTGCCACGGTCCGGTTCGCCAGATTCGGAACCCGGCGTCCCACGCTCCCTCAATCCCTTCGGCTGCGCGGGCAATGCTCACCATCGGCCGGATGCTGGTGATGGGGCCGAAGATTGTGGCCCCCGTCAGGGGATCAAGCGGGTCGTTGACCGGAGTGATGGTCAGGCTGACGGTCGCGGTGTTCGATGTAACGGTGCCGTCGTAGGCCTGATAGGTGAAACTATCGGGTCCGTTGTAATTGGCGTTCGGAGTGTAATTGAACGACCCGTCGCTGTTCAGGATCACTCCGCCATGAGCGACGCCGGTGACCAGAGACGCAGTGAGCGTGTCGCCATCGGGATCGGTGTCGTTGCTCAGGACGTTAGCCGTGAAATAGAGCGGGTCTTCCTCCAGCGTATAGGCATCGTCATTGGCGGTTGGCGGGTCGTTCGTCCCGGCCACATAGAAGGCAACGGTGTATGGTCCCGCCGTTTGGCCATCGACGCTCGCGACGTACGTGAAATAATCGACGCCTGAGAAATTCGCGGTGGGCGTGTAGGTGAACGATCCATTTTCCCGGAGCGTCAGCCCGCCGAGTTGGGGGCTAGTACTGAGCACGGGGGAAGTTCCGACGTCATTGGCGAGTACCCCGGGCGCGGCAACATCCAGCACGTTGTCTTCAAGCAGATTGAAGCTGTCGTTGATTATCAACGAGCCCGTTTCAGTGATACCAGTCAATAGGCTGCGACTTTCGAGCTGTTCCAAGAACAACCGGCGGCAACGCGTGCCGGAGTCTTTGCGATTGCGGACTGGGCGCGGGGATGTTCGTCGGCTCGTGGCTCGCCGGCGTCGTGGGCGAGCACTATGCGCGGGGGACGACACATGCCTGGCAGCAGATCTGGCTCATCCCAGCGGCCATGTCCGCCGTGCTTGTTGTCGTCTTCGCGCTGATGTTTCACGAGCGCCCTGAGCCGCTGAAAGCAATCTCGTCAAACGCTTTGAATCCTGAACACTGAGGCGGCAACCTGAGGCAGCCACACCCAGAGATATTTTGGCTATAACCAATCGGATGAAGTTCGGCCCTCGCCAATTCTGAGAGATTTTGCCATGGTTCGGTACTCTGCGCTGATCTTATTGCTTGGACTCCTCATTAACAGCGCTGCTGCTCTGCACGCCGAAGATTGGCCGCAGTGGCGGGGCGCCAAGCGCGATGGTGTTTGGCGGGAAACGGGGATTGTTGAGAAATTCGCCGCGGCGGAGCTGCCGATCAAATGGCGGGCGAAGATTGGGGCCGGGTATAGCGGGCCGACGGTGGCGGCGGGGAAGGTCTATGTCACCGACCGCTTGTCCGAGCGAGCCAATCCGCAGGAGCGGGTCCATTGCTTTGACGAGCAGACCGGCGAAGCCCTCTGGTCGATTTCGTATCCCTGCGAATATGGCCGCGTCAGTTACACCGCCGGTCCACGGGCCTGCGTGACCATTGATGCCGGCAAAGCCTACGCACTGGGGGCCACCGGTTGGCTGCATTGCCTGGATTCGGCCAGCGGCAAGATTCTGTGGAAGCGGGATCTAGAAACCGATCACAACATTGCGTTGCCCATCTGGGGCATCACGGCCGCGCCCCTGGTCGAAGGGGAGTTGGTGCTGTTGCATGTCGGCGGTCGAAATGGCGCGTGCATTGTCGCGGTGAATAAAGACACGGGCGAAGATGTCTGGAAAGCGCTCAACGACCGGGCGCAGTATGCCACGCCGATCGTCGTCGATCAGGCCGGCAAGCGGGTGGCCATTTGCTGGACCGGCGATAGCGTCACCGGCCTGGAAGTTTCGACCGGCAAAACACTCTGGACCCTGCCTTGGAAGCCGCGAAACATGCCGATTGGCGTCTCGACGCCGGTGATCGAAGGGGACCGCGTGTTCTTCACTTCGTTCTATGACGGCTCGCTGCTGCTGAAGCTCGACCGCGAACAGACCGCCTTTGAAAAGCTGTGGCAGGTCGTGGGTCGTGATGAACAAAACACCGACGCGCTGCACTCGATCATCAGCACGCCCGTGTTCGACAACGGCTATATCTACGGCGTCGATAGCTATGGCGAACTGCGCTGCCTGGATGCCAAGACGGGCGAACGCGTCTGGGAAGA